>JBBQLA010000124.1:0-6815 GCA_038327485.1 Acidimicrobiales bacterium | reverse complement strand
TCGTCGCCCGCGTCACGCTGGACGACCTGGTCCTCGAAGCGGCGGCGCTGCTCGTCGGGATCGACCAGCTCGCTGAATCCGTTGCACAGCTCGCGGCCGGCGACGATCCCCTCGAAGCGCTCGGTGTAGCCGGGCTTGCTGCGGTGATCGCGCGACAGCGGCGAGACCTCCTTCGGATAGTCGATGACGAAGGTCGGCTGCCACAGCGTGTGCTCGACCAACTTCTCGTACAACTCCAGAAGCAACTTGCCGGGACCATAGGACTCGCGGGTGCGCACTCCGTGGGCTGCGCACAGCTCCAGCAGACGAGCCATCGGAGTGTCGAGCGAGACCTCCTCGCCCACCGCCTCGCTCGTGAGATCGGCCAGCGTCGCTCGTTTCCACGGGGCCGACAAGTCGAGCTCGCGGCCGTCGTAGGTGAGGGTGGTGGTGCCGTGCAGCTCGGAGGCGAGATGCGCCACCAACTCCTCGGTGAGGGCCATGTGCGTTTCGTAGTCGGCGTAGGCCTCATAGCACTCGAGCATGGTGAACTCGGGATTGTGGCGGGTCGACACGCCCTCGTTTCGGAACACCCGGGCGATCTCAAAGACCCGCTCGATGCCGCCCACCACGAGTCGCTTGAGGTAGAGCTCGGGAGCGATCCGCAGGAACAGTTCCATGTCGAGCGCGTTGTGGTGGGTGGTGAACGGCTTGGCCAGCGCGCCGCCTGGGATGGGGTGGAACACCGGGGTCTCGACCTCGACGTAGTCGCGACCTTCCATGAACCGCCGGGTCAACGACACAATTCTCGATCGGGCCTGCAGCGTCGTGCGGGCCTCGTCGGTCACCCACAGATCGACGTAGCGCTGACGGAACCGCAGGTCGGGATCGGTGATGCCGTGCCACTTGTCGGGAAACGACCGCTGCGTCGGGGCCAGCAACTCCCAGCTGTCGACGCGCACCGACAGTTCGCCGCGCCGGGTCGTCATGACCTCGCCGGCGACACCGATCCAGTCGCCCAGGTTCAGCGCGCAGAACTCGTCGAACTCCGGGGTCGATTGCGATGGCGCGAACAGCTGCACACGGCCGGTCTGGTCCGCCAGTGTGCCGAAGGCCAACTTGCCCTGCACCCGTCGCAGCATGAGTCGACCGGCGACCGAGACCGAGGTACCGGTCTCGGTGCCCGGCTCGATCCCGTCGAAGTCGCGAGCGAGATCGACCGCGTGCGTGGAGACCTCGTAGGAGTACGGGCGGTCAGACATTCTTCTCCCAGATGAGTCGGAGCCCATGCAGCGTCAGCCACGGCTCGACGTGTTCGATCGAGTCGGCGACGGGGGCGATGAGTTCGGCCAGGCCGCCAGTGGCGATCACCGTGGCGTCACCGGTGACTTCTTCGATGCGATCGCACATGCCGTCGATCATCGAGGAATAGCCGTAGATCACACCCGACTGGATCGACTCGACCGTGGTCTTGCCGATCACCGAGCGGGGCTCGACCAGCTCGACTCGACGCAGGGCAGCGGCACGGCCGAACAGCGCGTCGAGACTGATCTCGATGCCGGGAATGATGGCTCCACCGAGATACTCGCCCGCTTCGGAGATCACATCGAACGTCGTGGCGGTTCCGAAGTCGACCACGATCGTCGGGCCGCCGGAGAGGTCGAACGCACCGACGGCGTTGGCGATCCGGTCGGCGCCGACCTCCTTGGGGTTGTCGTAGAGGACCGGCATGCCCGTGCGCACCCCGGCACCCAGCACCACTGGCTCGAGGTGGAGGTAGCGCTCGCACATTCGACGCAGTTCCATGGTCACCATGGGCACGCCCGAGCTGATGGCGACTCCGGCGATGTCGGTCTGCCAGTCGCGTCCGGCGAAGCTCAGGAACTCCTGGAACAGCAGCGCGTGCTCATCGGAGGTGCGCTCGTGATTCGTGGCGATCCGCCAGTGGTCCAGCAACTCATGGCTGGAGTCGTCATCGCCGTAGAGGCCGATGACGGTCTGGGTGTTTCCGACGTCGATCGCGAGCAGCACGACACTCACCCTGTCACGTGGGACCAGTTCAGTTCGAGTGCGTTGCGGCCAGCAGCAATCGGCTCAGGGCTGCTGGGGGTGCGGCTTGCCCAGCTTCGAGTACTTGAGGATGCAGACCACGGCCCGGACCCCGTCGCGCCATCCGATCTTCTTGCCCTCGTCGTAGGTGCGGCCCGAGTACGAGATGCCCACTTCGTAGATCCGCCACTCCGCCGCCGCGAGCTTGGCCGTGACCTCGGGTTCGAAACCGAACCGGTCCTCCTCGATCACGATCGACTGGATGACCTCACGCCGGAACGCCTTGTAACAGGTCTCCATGTCGGTGAGGTTGAGGTTGGTGAAGGAGTTGGACAGCAGCGTCAGGAACTTGTTGCCCAACGAATGCCAGAAGTACAGAACGCGGTGGGGACGACCGGCCAGGAAGCGACTGCCGAACACCACATCGGCACGGCCGTCGAGCAAGGGCTCGAGGATGTCGCCGAACTCGGCGGGGTCGTACTCGAGGTCGGCGTCCTGAACGACGACGTACTCGGCGGTGGCTTCGTGGAAACCTCGCCGCAGCGCGGCGCCCTTGCCCATGTTGTGGGGTTGACGAACCAGGCGCACCCGGGTGTCGGCCTCACTCAGTCGCTCGGCCACCTCGACGGTGCGATCGGTCGACCCATCGTCGACCACGATGAGCTCTGCGGTCCACGGCGAATTCAGCACCCGGATGGCGCAGATTTCGAGGGTGGCCTCCTCGTTGAACGCCGGCATGACCACCGACAGGCAGGGGCTGGGGACTGCGTTCACGAGATGGTGCCTTTCACAAGACTGGGCGTTTTCACGAGGGGCCGATGTCGAGGCCGATGTCGATGACCGGCGCCGAGTTGGTGATGCGGCCGATCGAGATCAGGTCGATCCCGGTCGCCGAGTAGGCCGCGATGGTTTCGAGGGTGACCCCGCCGGACACCTCGAGTAGGCACCGTCGTCCGCCGGTTGCGAGCGCCTCGGCCTGCACCACACACGCGGTCACCTGCGTCGGATCCATGTTGTCGAGCAGCACCGCGTGGGCGCCGGCGGTGATGGCCTCGGTCATCTGCTCGATGCAGTCGCATTCGATGTGCACCGTGCGAGCCGGCCACCGCTCGAGCGAACGGCGCACCGCCTCGGTGATCCCGATGCCGGCGATGTGGTTGTCCTTCAGCAGGATCCAGTCGGAGAGGTTGCCGCGGTGATTGCGGCCGCCCCCGGCGCGGACCGCGGCCTTCTCGAGCGATCGAAGTCCTGGAGTCGTCTTGCGAGTGTCCCAGATCTGCGCAGTGCCCCCGATTGCGGCAGCGGCGACGTATCGGGCCGTCTCGGTGGCGATCCCCGACAGGTGACCCAGGAAATTCAGCGCAGTTCGCTCGGCCGTGAGGATCGAGGGCAGCGACCCGACCACCGACGCGATCACCGTGCCCGCAGTGAGCTCTGCCCCGTCGACGAGATCGACCCGAACGTCGATGCCGCTATCGACCTGGGCGAACGTCTCTGTCACACACGCCATGCCGGCCAATCGTCCGTCGCCCCGGGCGACGAACCGTGCGGTGGCGGTCACGTCGGGATCCAACAGCGACGAGGTGAGATCGCCGAGGGGATTCAGATCCTCGGCCAGCGCGCGGGCCACCGCGTCACGCACCGCGCCGGTCGGTGGGTCGAAGTAGCCGGTCATCGCCATCAGTTCACACGACCAGCCGCACACGCATCGATTCGCGGGCTTCGGGGAAGTCGGAGCGAGTGTGAGCGCCGCGACTCTCGATACGGGCGTCGGCCGACCCGAGCAACACGACGGCGACCTCCGCCAGGTTCCGAAGCTCGCGTGTGGAGGGGTCGGGCGAAGCGTTGGGCACCTCGCTCAACATGGCGTCGACCGCGCCGCGCGCCACCGCCAACGAGTCACTGGACCGCAGGACACCGGCATTGACCGTCATGGTCGATTGCAATTCGTGGCGCAGCTCGCTCAGGCGCGGACCGGACAGCACGCCATCGACGGGACCGTCGAGCAGCGAGGTCGGCCGCTCGATACGCCGGCCGCCCACCACCGTGTCGGTCGAGGGCTGACCCAGCGCCGAGCGCATCGCACCAGTGGGCGACGGGTCGTCGACTCCCTCGGCGACGGCGTCGACGACCCGTCCGCCGAACACCATCCCTTCGAGGAGCGAGTTCGAGGCCAGGCGGTAGGCACCGTGCACGCCCGAGCACGAGGTCACACCCGCGGCCCACAGTCCCGGCAACGTGGTGGCACCGTTCAGGTCGGTGATGATCCCCCCGCACTGGTGATGCGCGGCCGGCGCCACCGGCAGCCAGTCGACCGCCGGGTCGAGTCCGGCGGCCGCAAGGTCCACGGCGATGGTGGGGAACCGGAGCTCGAAGTGGTCGAGTTCGGTGGCATCGAGCCACACGTGGTCGAGGTGTTGGTCCGTCAAAACTTTTGTCACTGCCCGTGACACAACATCACGCGGCAGGAGCTCATCGACGAAACGCTGTCCATTTCCGTCGCGCAACTTGGCCCCGTGTCCGCGCAACGCTTCCGAAAGCAGCGGCCTCGGCATGGACGGATGGTCGAGCGCCGTGGGGTGGAATTGGAAGAACTCCAGGTCGGCCACCGCCACGCCGGCCCGGATGGCCATGGCCACGCCATCGCCGGTGGCGACCGGTGGGTTGGTGGTCACGGCGAACAACTGTCCGGCGCCACCGGTGGCGATCAGCGTGTGGTTCGCCCGCACCTCGAACGCCGGCTCACCGGCCCGGGTCGCCGTGACGCCCACACAGCGGCCGTCCTCGACGAGAAGGTCCAGAGCGAAGGAACGTTCGTGCAGCTGCGAGGCGGTGCGACGGACCGCCTCGACGAGCGCCCGTTCGATCTCTGCGCCGGTGGCCGCTCCCCCGGCGTGGATGACCCGGGCCACGCTGTGACCGCCCTCGCGCGCCAGTTCGAACTCGCCATCGGGTCCGACATCGAACCGTGCGCCCCGGGCGATGAGATCCTGCACCCGACGTGGCGCCTCGTCGACCAGCACCCGGACCGCTTCGATATCGCACAAGCCGACGCCGGCCTTCAGCGTGTCCGCCAAATGCAGATCGAGCTCGTCGGGCGCCCCGGACAGCGCCGCGGCCACGCCGCCCTGAGCCCATCGGGTGGTGGCCAGGTCGAGCTCGGCCTTGCTCAGCACTCCCACCGACATGCCGTGCTCGGCCGCAGCGCCCACCGCGGCGGACAGTCCGGCCACACCGCTGCCGAGGATGAGCAGATCGAGCTCGGTCACAGAATGTTCGTCGCGAGAGCGTCCGCTGCATCGCAGTTGTCGATCAATCGAGCCCGACCGAACTTGGCTGCGACCAGCAGGCGCGCCGGCGCCGAGCCGAGATGATCGAGTGGTTGCAGCGTGTCGGCATCGACCACCTCGGCGTAGTCGAGCTCGCCCAGCGACTCGGTCGCGACCGTTTCCGCCATCACCTTGCGCACGGCCCCGGCGTCGGTTTCGCCGTCGGTCAGTGCCGCAACCCCGGCGTCGAGTGCTCGGCGCAGCACCGGCGCCGCGGCACGCTCCTCGGCGGAGAGGTAGACGTTTCGACTCGACAGCGCCAGGCCATCGGCCTCGCGGACAATCGGACAGCCGATCACGTCAACCGGGAACGACAGATCTCGAGACATGGTGCGGATGACCGCGAGCTGTTGGAAGTCCTTCTCGCCGAAGTAGGCGGAACACGGCCCAACGATGGCGAACAGCTTGGCCACCACCGTGGCCACCCCGGCGAAGTGCGACGGTCGAGTGGCGCCTTCCATGGTGGTCGACACTTCGTCGACGGTGACCGTGGTCAACATCGCCTGTGGGTACATCTCCGCGGTCGATGGGGCGAAGATCATCGATGCGCCCGCCACCTCCACCTTGATTGCGTCGCCTTCGGGATCACGCGGGTAGGTCGACAGGTCCTCGCCTGCGGCGAACTGCAGCGGATTGACGAAGATGGTCACCACGACGATGTCGCATTCGGCGGAGGCCCGTTCGATCAGCGACTGATGGCCCGCGTGGAGGTAGCCCATGGTCGGAACGAGGCCGACGCGATGACCGGCGGAGCGCTCCACGTCGAGCGCTGCACGCAACGCGGCGATCGACGTGTGGCGCTGCATTTCCGCCACGCTATTCCCCCAGGATGTCGTCGGGGACCGGCCGCCCGACGAGCCGAGCTGCCTCGACTGCGGCGGCCCGGTAGAACGGTCGCTCATCGATCCCGATGCTGTCGAGGTGTCGTCGAACAGTGTCCCAATCACCGCGTGACACCGGTCCGGTCAAGGCGTCGGCGGCGCCACTGGCCCCAACGTTGGCCAACGTGGCCTGGATCAACCCGACGAACGCTTCGGGCGGAATGCCGATCCCCGCCGCCAGCCGCTCGACTTGGCCCAACAGGGCCACCAAGTGATTCGAGGCCACGACTGCGGCGGCATGGTAGATCGCCCGGTCGTCGGCGGCGACGGAGAAGACGTGCCCGTCCAACGCGTCGACCAGCTCGACGCCGAGCGGGTCGCCATCCACGGCGAACCACGCGCCACGCAGCTGCTCTGCCCCCGACACCGCTCCCGCCAACGGCAGCAGCGGGTGTACCGAGCCGCGGCGCTCGTGCGGGGCGAGCACGTCGAGGCCCAGCGCGCCGGACAGGTGCAACACGGTGCACGTCGGTTCGGGCTCGATCGAAGCGGCGACCGACGCAATGGCGGCGTCGGGGACGGCCAAGACGACCACGTCCGCCCCGCCACAGACCGCCCGATCGACGTCGTGGCCGCC
>JBBQLA010000123.1:0-6823 GCA_038327485.1 Acidimicrobiales bacterium | reverse complement strand
CCGACGCCGGATCTGCCTGCACCGACTTCCGTGGAACCACGATCGTGGACGGCGCGGGACACTGGGTGCAGCAGGAGTCGCCCACTGCGGTGAACGCTGCTCTCGAGAGGTTCGTCAGCAGTCTCTGACGCTGTCACGAGCCGTCGCGACGAACAGGTCAGATCGTGACCACCTGCGGGCCCACGACGAGTACCGGCGAAGCAGACGCACGAGTCACGGCGAGCGCGACGCTCGATTCGCGCAGGCGCTGGAACGCGTCCCGGCCCTTGGTGGCGATCGCGATGATCGATCCGGGCCGAGTTGCGGCGTACCGGGCGATGAGCAGTGCGGGATCCGTGCCCCGCAGTTGTGCGCGATCGATGTCGACATGCTCGTCGGCGAGCCGACCAGCCAGGCGGTCGACCGCTGCGCTGGCCGCGCCGTCTGCCGTGACCTCGAGCAACGTCGGGTGCAGCCCGACCCCGTCGCGTGCACCGACCAGCAGCGGCAGGAGTCGCTCGCTGTTCGCGCTGCCGTCGACGCACGCCAGCATCGAGCCGAAGCCGACTGCCGGGTCGGGCGCCGAGATCTTGGGGCCCACCAACACGATCGGGCGATCGCAATCGCGGATCAGCGAGTCGGCCATGCTGCCGAGCAACAGTTCAGACACCGGTCGGGCGGCGTGGGTCGCGACGACCACGATGCAGCGTCGGTGCCGGGCGACAGCGGCCAGCAACCCGCTCCGCTCAGCTCTCGACCGGCGGACTTCCACTTGGACGTCTCCGGTGAGGCCCGAAGCGACTTCGCCGACACGATCGAGGAGACGGCTCACCTCGCCGGACGAAGTTCCGGTGCCAGTGAGCACGAGGGGAATCTTCATCTGCTCGGCGAGCACCGCGGCGACGGGGACCGCGCGGGTCGAAGACGGCGTGGCATCCAGTGGCACGATGACGCTGGTGAACATGGGCGAGGTGGCGATCATGATCGGGTCGGCCGCGGTCACTCGGTGACGCAGGTGTCGCCGACGACGCCGATGTCGACTCGTGAGAATCCCGGGCGCGCTGCGGGCACTGCGGCCATGACTCGAGTGGCAGCCATGCGGGCCACCGTGGGATCCACCGCGCCCTCAACCAGCACCTTGATGACGAGCCGGTCGTCATCGCGATGGACATCCGCAGTGATGCGGCCAACCGGGTGACCGTGCGTGACGAGCACCTTGCGCACCTCCTCCTGCGCGACTGCTCGGAGGCCGTCGAATCCCTCGGCCCCCAACGCACTGACGCGCTCGGCCAGGCCGGAGTCCGACGATGCTGCCACCTCGTCGACCCAGCCTCGATAGCTCGCGCCAGCCAGATTGCCGACCACCATCACCGGAACGACCTTGCGCAGCGAGCACCTGACTCCGGCCTCCCGGTCGGAGGTCGGTCCGCCGAACTCGTCGCGAACAGCGACGGTCACATCGATCGGATGTTGCTCGAGGGGGCAGCCCGTTCCTCCGGGGAGTCCGTTGCACAGATGCCCCGCGTTCTGCGGGTCATCGCACCGAACCACCTCATGGCCCGCCAATGTGAGCTCGGCCACCACGGTCTCGGCCAGCCCAGCTTCCTTCTCGACGACCAGTACCCGCATCTCGGCTCCTCTCGGCAACGCGCCGACCGTCGGCCCGTGCCTGTATCGTCCCCGACCTCGCTCCAATGGGGCAGGGCCGAAAGTCCCGACTCGGACGCAGAGGTCGGTGCCCTCAGCCGACGCTGATCCCCGAGCCCCACGCATGCACGACTCGCACCTCGGTTCGGGGCGGTTCGTCCGGAAGCTGGTCGCCGAAGATCTCACCGAGCAGCGGGTGCACGACGGGGTGGAGCCGTTCCTCGGAGAACCGCTCGCAGGCCGCTTGCGACTCCCACACGTCGATGTACCGGAGCCCACCCTCCGGCAGTTCGATCGCCAGATGAACGATGAGACCCGGATCGGGCTCCGGGCCGAGACCATCTCTGATCCGCTGATAGAACGCGGGGTCGATCGGGACGTCCTGGACGAACGAGTAGGTCATGGTGGCTCCAACAATTGATCCGAAGTGATCTCGGATGTAATGTACGACCGATGGTCGAGCCGGTCAAGAAGCGGTCCTACGAGTCGAGTGGACGGCAGGCGACGTCCGCCGAAACTCGTCAGCGGATTGTCGATGCCGGTCGTGAGCTGATCCTGCAGCGGGGCTATCGGGCCACGACGATCGCGGCAATCGCCGAACGGGCGGGGGTCAACATCGACACCATCTACCAACTGGTGGGGCGCAAGCCGGTGCTGCTTCGAGAACTGATCGAGCAGGCGATCTCGGGCCAGGACCACGCGATCACCGCAGAGGAACGCTCGACGATCGTGGCCATCCGAGCCGAGCGGAACCCCACCCTCAAACTCGAGATGTACGCCCGAGCGATCCGCGAGACCCACGCGCGACTGGCCCCGCTCTTCGTCGCGCTGCGCGACGCAGCCACGACCGAACCCGAAGCGATGGAGGTGTGGAGAACCATCAGCGATCGGCGGGCAACCAACATGGTGAAGTTCATCCGCGAGATCGACGATTCCGGTGGTCTCCGTCCCGAACTCTCGATCGACGATGCCGCCGACACCCTGTGGGTCACCAACAGTCCGGAGGTCTTCGTCATGCTCACCGAGGAGCGCGGCTGGTCCCCCGACCACTACGAGCGATGGCTCGCGGCGACGTGGACGACCTTGCTGTTGCGCTGAGTTCAGGCTCCGTCAGGGCTCGGCGCGGTGGTGCCGCCGATTGGCATGGGATCCAGTCCCAGCTTGCGGTGGTCCCACGACCGGGTTCGCTGTGGGATCACTCGAACCGCGATGCGCTTGTGGAGCATGAACTCGACGAGCGGCTTCATCTCCTCGGTGTACGGACCGTTGTAGCGCTCCCACACGTTGACTCCGACTCGCCACAGGGCGTCGGGGTCCTCGACGATCTCGGCCGTGCCCTCGATCGAGACCCCCCGGAGCTTGTCGTAGGTGAGACCGTCCTCGATCATGGCGGTGATCGTCGGGTCGCGCCGGAGGTTCACCGCCTTCTGCGACCGACCCTTGGTCTCGAACCAGATCTCCCCGTCGATCACGGCGTACCACATGGCCACCAGATGAGGCGCGCCACTCTGGCCGTTGGTGGCGATGGTGGCAGTGCGACTGCGCTCGATGAACGCCGCGACCTCATCGTCGTCCATCGTGATCTGCGACCGCTGGTTGGTTCCCATGCATCGTCCCCTGGTTCGAGCTTGCCCGATCTTCTCAGGCGGGACCCAGGACGGTCCACGTCGGGACGCACGGGCCACCGATCTCGCTACGACATGACGAGTGCGAGGATCGGAAAGAGCGTCATCGCGAGACCAGCGATCGATGTCGCCGCCACTGACGCCCACCCCGACCGGAACTCTCCGAGCAGATCGCGGCTGCGGGCCAGCAGGATGATCAGGAGGATCAACGGTGGCGCGGTGAGGCCGTTGAAGATTGCGGACAGATAGAGCGCCCGGATCGGGTTCACCCCGAAACCGACAAGGGACAGACCGATCGCCATCGATGCGATGATGACGCCGTAGAAACCCGGAGCGTCCCTCAGCTGGCGACTCAGGCCCTCGTGCCAGTGGAACGCCTCGGCGACTGCGTAGGCGGTGGATCCGGCCAAGACCGGTACGGCGAGCAGCCCGAGCCCGACGATTCCCACCGAGAACAAGACCTTGGCCAAGCCTCCCGCCAACGGCTCCAAGGCCTTGGCAGCCTGTTCAGCGGATCCGATGTTGACCGATCCGGAGGCACCGAGCGTGACTGCGGCGGTGCACATGATGGCGAACATCGCGGTCACGCCCGAGAGCATTCCGGTCGCCACATCGACCCGCATGGCGATCAGGTGGGGTCGGTCCACTGGATCGGCCGGGCCGTCGTCTCGCTCCTCGATCTCCTCGGCCGATTGCCAGAAGAACAGGTACGGCGAGATCGTGGTTCCGGCGACGGCAGTGAGGGCGAGCATGTTCGTTGCGTCGAAGGTGAATCGGGGGACGAAGGTGCGGGCGATGACAGTGGACCAGTCGACCTTGACCACCGCCAGCACGAGCACGTACGCGACGAGGGACAGTGCGAACCAGCGCAGCACCCGCGAGTAGCGGTGATAGGGAACGACGACTTCCGCCGCTCCGATGCCGAGAGCGAAGAGCACCACGCCCGATCCTGCGGGGATCGGCACGAGGAGTCGAAGCGCCGCGCCCATCGATGCCAGGTCGGCGGCGATGTTGAGTGTGTTGGCAGACGCAAGCAGGAGGACCGCGCCAACGAGCACCCATCGAGGGAACCGCTCACGAATGAGCGTCCCGAGACCCTTTCCAGTGACGAGCCCGAGTCGGGCGGTCGACTCCTGCACCCCGGTGGCGAGGGGGAGCAGGAATGGCGCCATCCACAGCAGCGAGAGCCCTTGTGCGGCGCCGACCTGGGAATAGGTGCCGATTCCGGAGGGGTCGTCGTCGGCTGCACCGGTCACGATGCCCGGACCCAACCGTTTGAAGTAGCCGTGGCCGCGCATCGTCCGCCGGCGCGGGTGATGCGAGCGTTGGGTCGATGTGGGCGCAACCATGCGAGCTGATTCTTACGGCCCGATCAGGTCACCCGCCGCCACCCTTCGGCGGATCGCCTGCGATCGTCTTGTCGAGGCCGTCGATGAGCGCCTGCTTCTGGGCCGCGGTCAACTTCGACTCGCTGTGCAGCCCGAAGTACGTGAAGTAGCCGGGTGGCATCGACCCGCGATCGATCGTCTCGCCCGATTCGTCGGCGCGCCCGCCGGCGGCGGTGTGCCATTCGCTGATGTTCATTGCGTCCCGGCCCTCCTTCACATGGTTGGCCACGTACCACTTCACCGGCGCGACGTTCTCGAACCACAGGATCTTGGTCTCGTTGCTGTGGCAGGCGCCGCACGCGTTCATGAACAGCACGCGCGTCTGGGGGCTGTCCCACTTCGGTTCGTCCCGGGCGCTCGGGTTGTCCACGCTGAACGGTACGAATTGGATGGCCACCATCACGACCGCGAGGCCGAGCAGGACCTTCCACCACCAAAGTCGCAGGAACTTCATCATCGAGTGGAACCACCTCATCATCGGCCAACGTCGAGGCAGCGTTGCACATGGCCTGGTGACGAAACAGGGTCGAAGGACCTCAGTGGGTGAGGCCGACGCCGTCCTGGCAGTGGGGACCGCCCCATCCAGTTCGACACGATCAGATCGTCCGACTCGATGAGGAGCGACGGAGAAGTCACGTGACTGACGAAGTCCTCGGCCTGCCCGATCTGATCTCGCGGTCGACCTTCGCGAGGCCATCCACTACGGTCTGCGCGCATCTTGGGCACCGCTGTCGCGACACGCTTTCGTCCGATCTCGGGCGTGAGGTCATCCGCCTGGCTGAAGCTCGCCCGTGAGCTGGTCTTCGTGGTCATGTTCGGGTATTTGTACGAGCTGATCCGGGGCGAGGTCGTGCAATCGGGTGCCATAGCGACCCGCCACGCCTTCTGGGTGATCGACATCGAAAAGGCGCTGGGACTCTTCCAGGAACGACGGCTGCAGTCGGTGTTCCTGCACTCGTACCACGTCATCCGCACGTTCAACCTGTACTACGGCGGTACCCACTTCATCGTGCCGATCGCCACGTTGATCTGGCTTGCCGTGCGCCATCCCGATCACTACTCGCGGGCCCGCAACCTGCTCGCCGCCACGACCGCGGTCGGGTTCGTGTGCTTCGCCCTGTTCCCGGTCGCCCCGCCGCGATTGCTCCCACCCCGCTACGGCATCGTCGACACGATCCGTCACCTCGGCGACACCCACGCGGCGGGAGTGCTGCTCGATCGCGCCGGCAACGCCTATGCCGCCATGCCCAGCCTCCACATGGCGTGGGCGGTGTGGTGCACGATCGCCCTCTACCCGGTGTTGCAGCACCGATGGTCACGGATTGTGGCGGTGCTGTACCCGATCATGACGGCGTTGGTGGTGGTCGTGACGGGCAACCACTTCATCGCCGACTTCGTGACGGGCACGCTGCTGATCTTCGCGGTCGACTTCGTGTTGAGTCAGCTGAGTCGTCGACGGAGCGCCACGATCATCGGTGACTTCCCCAAACCCAGGTGACCATGGCCTGATCCGGACGCGATGCTGCCGATCATGGGTGACGATCTTCCCGACGGCTTCACGTGGCGTCGTCCGACCGTTGATGACATCGAAGCGATCTTCGGGGTGATCGCCGGGTACAACATCGCCATCATCGGATCTCCCGACTTCACGCTCGCCGACACCAGCGAGGTCGCAGCGGTGAGGTGCTGGGCTTCGCCATGGCGACCGATCACGGCGACGGCGAGGAGGTCCAGGTCGAGGTCATGGCATCCGACGACCGGATCTGCGACTGGCTGTTCGCCCGGGGGCTTGGAGCGCGCGGCAGAGATCGCGGCAGAGATCGCAGCGGAAGGCGAGGACGTCGCGGCCTGGCCGGTCCCCCATGGAGTTGCCGTGGAGTGCGGTCCAGGCGACGAGTCCTTCCGCCGAACCGCACATGTGGTGCTCAACGAGTCATTCGCGGAGCACTTCGGGTTCGTGGCGCGATCGTTCGAGGACTGGCACGAGCGCGTCGAGGCATCGGCCACCCACGACTGGTCGCAGCTGCGCGTGGCATTCATGAATGGTGAGCCGGTGGCCATGCTGGCCGGCAACGATGCGTTCATCGAAGACGAAGCGTGTGGTGACGTGAGTCACGTCGGAGTGCTGGCATCAGGTCGGGGGAGTGGGATGGCGCAGCTGCTGTTGCGTCAGGCCTTCGACAA
>JBBQLA010000122.1:0-6844 GCA_038327485.1 Acidimicrobiales bacterium | reverse complement strand
TGTGGGTGTGGTCGTCGAGGTGGTGCTCGAGGTGGTGCTCGGTCGTCGTCATGACGGGGGCACCACTTCGAAACCGCCCTTCGGGTCGGCCAGGAAGGGGAACGACTTGGCGAACGACACGTTGCCCGGCGGGTTCACCCCGTCGGTCACGACCGACACTGCGCCGTCGGGGGTGTAGCTCGGGTCGACCAGCGGGATGGTGGCGCCGGCGATGGCACGCAACTCGATGGTGAACACGTCGTCGGCGACCCGGCGGCCGTTGGGGAAGCCGGCCAGGTCCCCACCGATGATGCCGAGGTTGTTGGGGCTCGACGCCGGCGGGATGGCCACGTTGAGCCGCAGCTCGTCGGCCTGGACGGGCCCGGTGTAGTTCTGGAAGCCGGGGATGATCCCGCTCGGGATGCCGGTGAGCAGGATGGCGGCCAGATCGGCCCGAGGGTTGGTGTAGGCCGCCAGGTTCGGGAACACGCCCGGGTACAGGGCGGGGATGAGCCCCTGCAGCTCGGGCTTGGTCACGTACTGGGCGAACTGCGCGTCGGTCGACGGGTCGAGCGAGTTCCAGAAATCCTTCTTGGCCATCGGGATCAGGGCCTCGTTGATCAGCGGGTTGCCGAGTCGCGAGACCTGCACCCAGGGCCCGCTCGACGTGTCGGGGCCGGCCGGGTTGCGCACGAGCGCCTTCTGCCGACTGGCCGACGCCCACACGCCGATGACCGACTTCGCCAGGCTCGGGTCGGTCGGCGTCGATCCGTCGACGGTCAGGTCGCTGATCGGCACCTCGAGGGCGATGGTGTGCACGTTGTAGGCGCGCAGCCCGTCGACACCGGCGGCCGCGGCCGACGGCAGCAGGTGCAGGTTCTGGAACGGCCGCAGGTCGAGCAGGTCGAACACCGAGCCGAGGTCGACGTAGAAGCCGTCGAGCCGCTGGCCGGCGAACACGTTGCGCTTGCCCGGCAGGTGGTGGATCCCGGCCTTGCCCAACTTGCTGTAGTTCGGCGTCGAGCGGGGCCCGATGTTGCAGGGCGGCACCTGCTTGCCGGTGCCGAGGGTGGTGGTGCCCGACGCAGTCGTGCGCGTGACCGAGTACTTCTGACGCCGGTTGAAGTTGGGGTCGTTGATCGCGTTGATGGGGCCGGTGTTGTAGAGGAACGTGTCGGGGTTGGCGACCGTCGTCGTGAACCGGAACTCGTAGACGACGTCGGCCAGACCGTCGCCGTTGTTGTCGACGTTGATCTTGTAGGACACGTCGTCGCCGAACTCGAAGAAGTTCGGGCCGCCGGCCGGGTTCTGCAGCGGGATGTAGTTGGTGATCAGCACGACCTTGGTCGGGTCGGTGGGCGACACGAACGCGTAGGTGTCGGTGCTGTCGGCCACGGGATCCTTGGAGATCTCTGGTGCTTCGCGATGCGATGACATGGGTTCGTTCCTCAGCTCTCGGTGTGGCCGTTGGCGGCCGCGACGATTCGGGCGATGAAGCTGGGATCGCGGAAGACGACCTCGTCCTCGCCGCGCATGACCGAGATCTCGCCGGAGGCGGCGTCCCGGACGTGCACGACGATGGGGCCGGCCGCCTCGAGCTGCTCGATGGTGACGGCCGCCGCGGCGCGGTCGGCGGGGGAGGCGGCGGCCGAGGTCACCAGACCGGGCATGGCCGCAACGGCCACCCCGGCGGCGGCGACCCCGGCGCCGCTCGCGAGAAAGGTACGACGGGACAGTTCGGGCATGGGCTTCTCCTCATGTTCCGGGGAGTGCCACGTGACGCCCCCCTGGCGACGCGAGTCCGCGGCCGGTGGGCCGCCTGGATCACGAGGGGCGAGGGAAACTTGCGGGGCGGTACTGTCGTCACCCCGTGCATGCGGGCGCTTAGCTCAGCTGGCTAGAGCACCTCCCTTACAAGGAGGGGGTCGGGGGTTCGAGTCCCTCAGCGCCCACCACGTCTGACCTGCACTTATGTGGTCAGAATCGACCTCTCAGGAGGTTCAACTGTCGAGTTGACACCGTGTTTGACACCGTGATCGATCGGGCGGGTACCGTCGTCGCCATGAAGGGCACAGCCCGCAAGCGGGGTCCTGGCAAATGGCAGATCCAGGTGTACGCCGGCAAGGACCCGCGCACGGGTCGAGACATCCGGGTGACCCGAAGCGTCGCCGCGCCGCACACGCGGGCGGGCAGCAAGATCGTCGATCAGGCGCTCGCCGCGCTGATCGTCGAGGTCGAGACCGGTCGCATCAACCTCGGGGAGGATCCGACGCTGGCCGAGCTGCTCGATCGGTGGATGACGGCTCGGGCCCCGGAGTGGTCGCCGAAGACCACGATGGAGAACGCCCGCAACATCCGGCTGAAGATCGTGCCCAGGCTCGGCAAGATGCGCGTGTCGAAGGTCCGACCTATGCACCTCGACTCGTTCTACGCCGAGCTGCGACGCAGCGGGGGAGAGGACGGCGGTCCGCTGGCGCCCGCGTCTGTGCGCAAGGTGCACGTGATCCTCCACGCCGCGTTCGCCCAGGGGCTGAAGTGGGGTCTGCTCGCCTCCAACCCGGCCGACGCCGCCACTGCTCCGTCGACGCCACCCAGCCGGATCACTCCGCCTTCTCCAGAGGCGCTCGCCAGCGGGCTGGCCCGCATCGACGAGTTCGACCCCGACTTCGGTGTGTACCTTCGGCTCGCGGCGACGACCGGAGCCCGACGCTCGCAGCTGTGCGCGCTGCGGTGGACCGACGTAGACCTCGCCGCCGCGACGATCACGTTCGCCCGAGGGATGGTCGACGGCGGGCCCGGTGTCGGCGTCGTCGAGCGGCCGACCAAGACCGGTCAGATCTGGAAGGTGTCGCTCGCTCCGGCCACAGCCAAGCGACTCGGGGACTATCGAACGGTGTGCCTGTCCCGTGCCGAAGCAGTGAGGGTCGACCTGCCCGCGGATGCGTTCGTGTTCGCCGTGCCGGTCGACGGCAGCCACCCGTGGCGACCCGACAACGTCACGTCCCGCTGGGACCGCGTGCGGAAGAAGGTCGGCCTCGAGGGCTGCCGGCTGCACGACCTCCGCCACTACGTGGCCACCCAGCTGCTCGGTGCCGGCGTTGACCCGAGGACGGTCGCGGGTCGACTCGGTCACGCCAACCCCAACGTGACCATGACGGTGTACGGCCACTTCCTCCCCGAGAAGGACCGAGCCGCCGCCGCCTTCCTCGACGAGCTCTTGGACGGGCCGGGGCAGTCCTGAGGTGCAGCTTGGCGCAATGAGATCGCGGGGGTGATCGCGCCATACGTTCGCTGCCCGTGCCCCACCTCGATCTGACGACGACCATCGAGGCTCCTGTCGAGGTCTGCTTTGATCTGAGCCTCGACGTCGATTTGCACACGCAGTCGACCGGCGCCCGAGAGGAGATCGTCGGCGGCGTTCGATCCGGGCAGATGAAGCTCGGAGACGAGGTGACCTGGAAGGCGTGGCACTTCGGCGTGCCGTTCAGGATGACGTCGACGATCACGGTGTACGAGCGACCGGGACGTTTCGTGGACGAGCAGGTCGCCGAGGCATCGGTCGCTTGACCTGAGACGGCTATAGCGGTCCGCTGGTCCAGTAGCTACAGTGTCGGCATGACAGTAGCTACATCTCGTGTCGAGGTCGGAGTACGGGATCTCAAGAACAACCTCAGCCGGTACCTGGATCGCGTCCAGGAAGGCGAGGAGGTGATCGTGACCGACCGCGGGCGTCCCGTTGCTCGACTGTCGGCCCTCGATCATTCGACCGACCGCCTAGCTGAGCTGATTGCGGCGGGAGTCGTCCGTCCAGCGAAGCGCCTGAACCGCGTTGCGCCGAAGCGACGCATCAAGCCCAAAGGCTCAGTGAGCGACCTCGTCGCCGAACAGCGCCGTTGATTACCTACGTCGACACGTCGACGTTGCTGAAGCGACTGCTGGCTGAGGCCGGCTCCGACGAGGCGGACATCATCTGGAACGCCGCGGATGTACTGGTGTCGGCGGTGACGGTCGTCGTGGAATCCCGTGCCGCACTTGCGGCAGCCCAGCGGGGTGGTCGCCTCACCGCAGCCGAGCACGATGACGCCAAAACAGAGCTGGTGGACCTCTTCGAGGAGATCACGTTCATCGATATCACCGATGCGTTGATCGCCGAGGCAGCCGAGCTCGCCGAAGTGGAGGCATTGCGCGGGTACGACGCCGTCCACCTGGCGGCAGCGCTCGCCATCGGAGCAAATGTGTTGACGAGCGCGGACTCCGCACTCTGCGGCGCGGCGGAGCGTCGAAGCCTTCACGTGGCCAACCCGCTCGATGCCTGACTCCCGCCCTGCGATCGCCGGGGCGCGGCGAGCAGCTCTTCGATGGCCCACGCCGGGATCAGGGTGCGTCGAGTCGGGCCGAGGTCGATTGACGGCAGGAATCCGTCGGCCACGAGCCGATCGACGGTCGGTCGCGAGACACCGAGCATTGCGGCGACCTCTCGCGTCGAGAACGTGAGCTTCGGGAGCTTGGCGATCTCGGCCATCTGAACCTCCGGGGTCGCGTGTCGGGTCGGAGCTGAGGATCCGGACGGACCCTCACTGGTTAGACCCACCCCTCCGACTGCCCGATGTCGCGTCCAGCGCAGCTCGAAACCGAAGGGGTCGAGGGACAGCGGCACGAAGCCCTCCCTCTCTAACCCACCCCGAAGTCGAGGGTGGTCGCCCAGAATCCCGTGGTCCGATGGTCAGCGCCAGCTGCACTACGTCCGAGCGCGGGTCGGACCGCAGATCAGCTACGTCCCGGAGCGGACGCAGATTCGGCTGGCATCGTCGGCCCGGCCGGCTGCTCGCAGGAGGCCGGCGATGGTGTGCTTCACCGCTGGCGGCTCGGTGCGCGCGGCGGTTGCGATGCGGTCGGGCCTGATCTCTTCCGAGTCGAGGTGGGCGCGGAATCGGTCGTTTGCCTCGGCGGGGTCGCTGAGGTGGTCACGCCAACTTCCGGCGATCTCCAGCGAGGCGACCTCCTTTGGCCGCAGCTTGGCGTCGAGCCGGCCGCGTCGAGCGGGGCGCGAGACGACCTTGATCCCTTCGGGCAGCCAGGTCGGTGTGCGGACGGGTAGGGCGAACGTCTCGACGCGGGGGACCTGGGTGGAGAGCCCGAGCGCGAGGGCGGCGCTGTACCCCGAGGGCCCGATCCCGTAGGTCAGGCCCGTGATCTGTTCGATGATGGCGGTTGCGGGGGGTGGAGCCATCCCGAAGGCAGTTCGGCGTCCCCGCCAATACAGGCTGCGGCGAATGCGTCGAAGTTCGCCAGCCGCGTGCAGGTCGGCGAGTGCTTGGCCGACTGCGTTGGGGTTGGCCAGATCGTCGAAGTCCTCCGGGCGCCAGAAGTGGTCGTCCGCCTCGGTGATGCGAGCGCGGATGGTGGGAGCGATGCCAGCAGGTGGTGCCCCTTGCGTCTCTCCCATGGCCACACCATCCAGTAGTCGTTGCGGGAAACTAGCTTCGGGCTCTCAAATTGCCGGTCGACTTTGAGATGGCTCGTCGACTCGGGGTGAGCATCCCGTTGGCAGACTGGGTCCGTCTTCAGGAGAGCCGTCCCGTCCTCCGAGCCCAGGCCTCGACGGCTTGCCAGCGCCAGAGGGGACCCATCCGCAGGGTGCGGACCGGCGGAGGGAAGTCGGGGTGGCGGCGGCGCCAGTCGCGGACGACGCTCGAACTGGCGAGGCCGAGTCGTTCGGCGATCTCGGCTGCGCCGACGAGGTCGTCGACGTCGAAGGACGATCCCACGATCGACGACCGTAGTTGCCGGGAGAGAAGGCTCTTGCGACGGATACGTCGCAGTGCCTACCGTGGCTCTCGGTCGTGCACTCCGGTTGCTGTGCACCTTCGTGACGGTGCTCCCGACTCTCGGGAGCGTTCCGACCATCCGGAGGCCACATTGACCGACGACTGCTCCCTCCCGTCCCAGGCCCAGTCCGGCTCAGTCCACGGCGGTCGGTTCGCGAAACGGTGGAGCCAACTCGAACCCGACGAGCGGCGGCTCGTGACGATGGCCGTCGAGGCCATAACGGTGGGGGAGTTCAACTCGTCGCATTCGTGGCCACGATTCGTGGACGCGGCCATCGAGCTGCTTCCCGCGCTCGAGGACGACCGGCTCTCAGTTGAGGAGCTCCACCGGCTCGCCCTCGAGGCTTCCTGCATCGACGGCCCTGAGCCCGGCACAGGCCCGAGTGCTCCCAGCAGCTGACTACCGCTCCCAGCCCTCGACAACGGGTCGGCCATCCCGTCATGCATCAGATGCAACACGGCACCCTTCACAGAAGATCACCACCAGGTGAGCACGCGACTTTCGTCTCGTCCGGTTAGTGTCGGCGGGTGCCTCGAAAGCCAAAGCCGGAGCACCCGTTGCTGCCATACGACGCCCTGGTGACGATCCAGCCGCCGGCTCTCGATGTGCCGGACGACGCGGCCGAGTCGCCGGGCCGCAAGGTGGGCAGGCCGAGGAAGTGGGCGACCGAAGCGGAGCGGAAACGCGCCTACCGCGAGCGACTCGCGGCGGACATTGCTGAGCCTGAGCGGCTCCGCCGCGAGCTGCGGAACGCGCGACGTGCGAACTATGAGTCCCCTGGCGTGGTGGGGTTTGGGTCCACCGTGAGGTGAGCCACCGGCGTGATGCTCGGTGTGTACCGACCAAAGTGCACACCAAGGAGACCACGCCGATGGCTCTTGATGAGTCTGCAGTGTCCGCTCTGCTCGACGCGCTCCGCGTCGGGGAGGGCACTGACCTTGTCCGTGAGCTCGCCCAGTGGGCGCTCCAACAGCTGATCGACGCGGAGGCGACCGAGAAGATCGGGGCGGACCCGTGGGAGCGTGCCGCGGAGCGC
>JBBQLA010000121.1:0-6861 GCA_038327485.1 Acidimicrobiales bacterium | reverse complement strand
GGAGTGCCGGCGGAGCGGCGCTCAGGGCCGCTGCCGCCTGTTTCGTGTCGAGCCCGGCAGCATCGAGTCCGCCTTGGACTCGCAGCGATTCGCGCACGGCGCGCGTGAGCTGCGCCTTCGCTCCGCTGTCGGAATCGGTGATGGAGTGCAGCGTCAGGAGGCTTCCGTCGCTGAGCACTGCGAGCTGGACTCGGTCGGAGCGCACCCAGGTTCGGGCGATGGCGTCGCTGCCGGCGGTCAGCCCGCTGATCTTCAAGCCGGCACCGTCTGCCGCCGCCGTCACGGCGTCGCGAGCGAAGCCGGGGGCGCCGGTCACGACCGCCACCTTGGTGCGTCCATTGTCGGACAACAGCTTGGGGACGACGACCACCGCCACGATGGCCAGTGACGAGAGCAGCAACAGCCACCAGAAGGCCTTCTTTCGCAGCCGTTCTCGAATCTCGCGTGACGCCACCAACACGACGGGACGATCTCGCCACGAGCGCCCGGAGCTCATCTAGGTCCACCGACCTTGGCATCGCCGAGCGACTGGCGGAACACCTCGGACAATCGAAGCCGTTCGAAGCCGAAATAGGTCACCGGACCTGCGACTTGGGCGGCGGCAAGCACCCCCTGCGGGTCGGCACCGCCGGCAAGGTCGAGCCTCACGGTGTCGCCCGATTCCTCCGACAGTCGGGCACCATCGAGCCCCGACGCCCACCCGGTACCGAATCCCCCATCGACCTTCACGACCAGGTGCGGCGCCGGCCCTCGAGTGAGGTCATCGACCGAACCGCTCGCCACCAGTCGACCGTGATCGATGATGGCCACCTCGTCGCACAGACCTTCGACCAGGTCGAGTTGATGGCTCGAGAACAGCACGGTTGCCCCGGCTTCGGCGACGCGGACCAACTCGGCGGACAGCACGTCGACCGCGACCGGGTCGAGGCCGGAGAACGGCTCATCGAGCACAACGACCTGCGGTTCGTGCAGGAGGGATCCGGCCAGCTGCACCCGCTGCTGGTTTCCCAGTGACAGCTGCTGCACCTTGGACGAGGCCCGATCGGCGAGTCCGAGACGCTCCAGCCACGAGTCGGTGGCGACGGCCGCTGCTTTCGCCGACAAGCCTCGGATTCGACCGAGATAGAGGAGTTGATCGCGCACCGCCATCGCCGGGTACAAGCCACGTTCCTCGGGGAGGTAGCCGAATCGGCGGGTGATCTCGCGCGACACCGGGGTGCCATTCCATCGAACTTCGCCGCCCTGTAACGACGTCAGCCCGAAGACGGCACGCATGGCGGTGGTCTTGCCGGAGCCGTTGGGACCGAGGAATCCGAACATGCGACCGGGTGGAACCGAGAAGGTCAATCCGTCGAGTGCTCGGACTTCACCGAACACGCGAACGAGTCCATCAAGCTCCAACACCGTGGGAAGGTACCACCAGCGCCTCGGGATGAAACGTCTCGACCATGCGGCGCAGTCCATCCCGCCACGACACGGTGGTGGGGCCCAGCAGTGACTCTTGCTTGGTGCGGTCGATGGTGACCGACTCGAGCGCTTGACCGCTGGCCTCGAACGTCACCGCCCTCCCCACGAGCTCACCCAGATGAACGGACCACTCCTCGACCGACACTGCTTCGCTGCCACCCCAGTTCACGATCGTGGCCGGCACCGCCGCTGCTGCGATGAGCCCGGGCAGCGACGCCAGCAGGTCGTCCTCGTGGATGGGGTTGTAGATCGACGGCGTGTTGGTGTGGACCGACACTGGCTGTCCGGCGAGGATCTGCTCGAGGTGCAACCACGGCCATCCACCGGCGTTGCCGTAGGGCACGTTGAGCCGGGCGATGGTGGTGGGCACGCCGTACAGTCGGGCAGCGGTTCGGGCCACGGCCTCGGCCGCGATCTTGCAGATCGAATACGTCGGCATGAACCCGAGCACTCGATGGTTGTCGCCCAGCGGGTCGGTCTCGACGAACTCGTGGTGCCCGTTGGGTTGATAGACGCCGGTCGACGAGCAATGCAGGAACGCCGAGGCACCGGAGCAGTGGGCCATGAGGAGCCCGACCGATTCGGCGTTGGCGGCCAGGTCACGGTCGAACGATTTGGTCTTGGCGACGGCGAGGTTGAGCACCACGTCGACATCGGTCGGCACGGCGGACAGATCGCCGTCCACGAGGTCGACCGGAAGGCAGGTCACACCGGCAGACTCGAGTTCCTCACGCGCTGTCGGATCACTGAATCGGGCGATACCGATCACGTCGTTGTCGGCGGCGAGCGAGATCGTGGTGGGCTTGGCCCACTGTCCCGTCGGCCCGGTGACCAAGATGCGCTTGCCTCGGAGCTCCATCCGGCGACCGTAGCCACGATGTCTCGCTGTCGTGGGCAACTACAGCCGTTCCAGCACGAACTGGTGCACGTCGAGGTAACCCGTGCGGAACCCGGCCTCGCAGTAGGCAAGATAGAAGGTCCACATGCGGATGAAGGTCGGATCGGTCCCGAACTCGGCGACAGTGTGGCCGTTGATCGAGAACGATTCGCGCCACAGCCGCAAGGTCTCGGCGTAGTGCAGGCCGAACCCGAGGTCGCCGGTGACACAGAGGCCGGCGACCTGCGCCTGGGCATTCACCGACTCGACCGACGGGATCCGTCCGCCGGGGAACACGTACTTGTGAATCCATGTGTAGTCATGTCGCGTCGCGAGGAGCCGATCGTGGGGCAGCGTGATGGCCTGCACGCCCACTCGACCGCCCGGAGCGAGCACGCGCTCGAGTGTGGCGAAGTAAGTGGGCCAGTAGGCCTCGCCGACCGCTTCGATCATCTCCACGCTCACCACGGCATCGAAGGAGCCCTCGACGTCTCGATAGTCACACAACTCGACACGCACCCGATCGGCCAAGCCGGCGTCGGCGATGCGCCGGCGGGCCAGTTGCTGCTGCTCGACCGACAGCGTGATGGTGAGGACGTTCGCGCCGCGAGCCGCTGCTCGCAGTGACAACTCACCCCAGCCGGTGCCGATCTCGAGCACACGCGACCCTTCGCCCACGTCGCACGCGTCGAGCAGCCGATCGATCTTGCGGTGCTGCGCCGACTCGAACTCGTCGGTGCGGGCACCACCGTCGAGATCGACACCGTGACCGAACAACGCCGCGGAGTAGCTCATGGTGGGATCGAGGAAGCTGGCGAACAGCTCGTTGGAAAGGTCGTAGTGACGCGAGATGTTGCTGCGCGAGCCCGCCCGTGAGTTTCGCTCGGCTGACGGCTGACGCCGCACCCCCAGGCGGCGCAAACGTTGCAGCCACGGCGGCAGCAAGTCGGCGACGTGGTCGGCGAGCACCCCGAAGACCTCAACCAGATCGTGGGCTTCGAGGTCGCCGGCCATGTAAGCCTCGCCCAACCCGATCAGGCCACTGTCACCCAGGCGATCGAACACCGCCTCGGGTCGAACGAGACGCAGCACCGGACCGGCGGCGGCGCCATCGCCCCACGTCTCGCCGGTGGGCACGACTTCGATCGTCATCGGCAGGCCGTCAACGGCTCGGCGCAACAGTTTCGCCGCGATGGCGGCGCGCACTCGACGACCCGGCAGCGCTGCAACATCAGGCCATCGCTCGGCATCGATGTCCTGGTCGCCATGGTCGCTGTGGTCGGGCTCGATTCTGATGTCGACGATGGTCATTGGACAGCCTCCTGGCGCACAGAGTTCGGTCGAGGGAAAACAGGAAGACGGCGGACCCACAACGCGATGCCCTGGCGTCGGATGCGCGCCGAGACCATCAGCGGCGCCAGCGGATGACGCAACGCGACTCGCAGCAGTTGACGAACCGTCGCCGAACGCCGGCGTCCGTGAACGGCTGCGATGAACGGATCGAGACCATCACGAACCAGCGTGATCGAGATGTCGAGCTGTTCGGTGGGCTCGGGGAGCTGCATCTCGTAGCGACCGTCGATCGGTTCGAACGGCGAAACGTAGAAGGCCTTGTCGACATCTGCCCGTCCGTCGATGTCGGTGCGCACGAGGTAGCAGTGCCGGTCCCCGTAGGTGTTGTGTACCTCCGCGATCGTGCAGACCAGCTCGCCCGACGCGCCGTGGCACCAGAACACGCTGAGCGGATTGAACACGTGGCCGAACACTCGGGCCGCCGCGAGCATCGTGATGGTGCCGCCATCGAGATCGATCCCATTGGCAGCCAAGTGGCCGGCGACACCATCGCCGATCGTGGCGCTCGTCCCGTCGAAGTGGTCGCGGGCCTCGAATCGAGCGAGTGGCCGCAACAGCGCAGGGAACTTCGGTAGGTCGTCGACGTCAACGAGCCACAGGTAGGTGTCGTATCGGAATCGGTTGATGAGGGGCGTGGTGCGCTGGTGACTCACTTCGCACTCGTAGATGGCATTCACCAGACGCCACCCAACGACTCGGCCGCGGCCAGACCTGAGCGGGCTCCGTCTTCGTGAAAGCCCCATCCGTGATAGGCCCCGGCAAAGGCCGTCGAGCCGTGGTTGAGCGCCGGCAACAGCTGCTGCGCGGCCACCGACCCCGGCGTGTAGATCGGGTGGTGGTAGGTCATCTCATCGAGAACTCGATCGGCATCGATCTCGTTGGTGGCGTTGAGCGACACGAGGAAGCGGGTGTCGGTGGCGAGCCGTTGCAGGCGGGTCATGTCGTAGGTGATGGCCACTGCGTCGGCGGAGTCCGCGCAAGTGGCCATGCGGTAGTTCCAGCTGGCCTGGGCTCGAGTGTTCACGGGGAGGACCGATGAGTCGGTGTGCAGGACAGTGGGGTTGGTCGAGTACGAGAACGCACCGAGGGCGGCGCGCTCGGCGGGGGTGGGGTCGCCGAGGAGGCGCAGCGCCTGGTCGGGGTGGGTGGCGACGACCACGGCGTCGAACGATGCGATCTCATCGGATATCTCGCGGATCTGCACGGCGCCGTCGGCCGCAGCAGGATGACGCGTGACCGATCGGATCGGGGACGAGGTGCGCACCGACGTCAGTCCCTTGGCCGCGAGCTCCACGTAGGTCCGTGATCCGCCCACGACCGTTCGCCAGGCCGGCGATCCGGAGATCGACAACATGGCGTGGTTGTCGAGGAAGGCGAAGAGATAGCGGGCCGGGTACATGCGAGCGAGCGTCGGGCTGCACGACCAGACTGCAGCGACCACCGGCGTCATGAAGTGCGACACGAAGTAGGCGGAGTAGCCGCCCTCGGTGAGGAACTCACCCAGCGTTGGCTCCCCGACGTGTTCGCCGGCAACGAGGACCGAGCGGGCGTGGCGATGGAAGCGGACGACCTCGCCGAGCATTCGCAGGTACCGAGGACGTCCGAGGATCCGCGGTGTCGGGATCACGCCGCGAAGACCCTGGCCACCGGAGTACTCGAGTCCGCAACCATCGCATCGGACCGAGAGGCTCATCTCGGTCTCCTGCGTCTCGACGCCGAGTTCGGTGAAGAGCCGCACGAGGGTTGGGTACGTGCGACCGTTGTGGACGATGAAGCCGGTGTCGACCGCGACGGCGGCCCCGTCGGCCGAGGCAATGTCATGGGTATGGGCGTGCCCGCCGAGCCGGCCGTCGGCTTCGTAGAGCGTGACGTCGTGGGTGTGTTGCAGCACGTAGGCAGCGGTGAGCCCGGCGACGCCGCTGCCGATGACGGCGACGGTCGGCCGGATCCGGGGAGTCACGACGGCGCCGCAGAGTTCGAGGAGCCGAGCCCGAGCAGATCGAGGACCGAGCCGGCGACGATTCGGTTCCACGCTGCGGGTCGGCGCAGGAGCGCGTGGCCGTCTCCGGGGATCAAGCGGTAGTCGACGTCGTCCGCGAACTGACGAGCACGATCGGCGTAGGAGCGGGACAACCAGGGGTCGGTGGTGCGGTCGCGGGCGCCGTGTGCGAGGACGAGGCGACGGCCGGTGAGGTCGCCGAGCGGTTCGCCCGAGGGTAGCCAGGGAGCGAGGGCCACTGCCCCCTCGACGTGATCGGTGCCGACCACGCGCAGGGCGGTCCGCGCCCCCATGGAATGGCCGACCAGCACGGTGGGGAGGGGTTCGCGTCGAGCAATCTCATCGAGTGCCCAGCGAGCATCGGCGACGGGAGAGGCTTCGTCACCGTTCCAGCCGCGAAGAGCGAACCGCAGAAGGAACACCGACACACCTCGCGACGCGAGCTCATGATGGGCGGACCAGGCGAGATGGCGGGCCCGCAGGAGCGGAAGGCTCCACGGCCGAACGGCTTGATGAGACACCTGCTGGCCACCGTGCATCAGGAGGACCGCGGCGATGGGGGGCCCGTCGGCCGGGAGGTGGTGCAGATGTGGCCTCAGGTAACGGCGGGAGAGCTCAGTCACCCCCGTCATTCGGAGCCCGATGGCTGTTGGATTCGACGTCGGCTGTGACGCCGGTCATGTCGGCACTCGCCTGACACTGAGCCAGGCCAGTTCCGCCTCTCGTCTGGAACTCCACTGCGCTTCCGACATTTCGGGGTTCTCCTCGCCCTCCGGTGGGTAGCTGGATCGTGAGGTCAAGAGATCTTGGGTTCGACGAGCCTCAGAGCGAGAGGAGGGCAATGTGTTGTTGCCGAGCCTGCATCTGTGGGCGTCCCTGCTGGTCTTCGTGCTCTGCGCGGGGGCCATCTGGGTCTCAGGAATCTTCCTGTCGAACTACACCGACGTCCTGTCGGACCGGCTGCACCTCGGCGCCGCTCTCGGTGGGCTGATCCTGCTCGCCGTCGCGACCAACCTCCCCGAGATCGCCATCACCCTCACAGCGGCCCTCAAGGGGCAGGTCGACGTCGCGGTCAGCAACATCCTGGGCGGTATCGCGATCCAGACGGTCGTCCTTGTTGCGCTGGATGCTTTCGGCGTGCGCGAACGACGACCGCTGACCTACC
>JBBQLA010000120.1:0-6862 GCA_038327485.1 Acidimicrobiales bacterium | reverse complement strand
CTGTGGATGTTCGGCTGGGTGTCGCACCTCGAGCGGCGGATCACCTCGGCCTCGACCGAACTCCGAGTGGCGGCGGCTGGACCGGCAGTCTCGGCGGCCTTGGCCGCAGCGTTCGGCCTGGGTGCGTACCTGATCGATGTGATCGGCTCCGAGGCGCCCCTGGCCGCCACCCTCGCCGGGCTCGGCTGGATCAATTTGCTCCTCACCTTCTTCAACCTGCTGCCGGCGCTCCCCCTCGACGGGGGACGGATGCTGCGGGCCTGGCAGTGGAAGCGGCACGGCGACGAACTACGAGCCGGACGCACCACTGCACGCGTCGGACGCATCGTGGGCATGACCACGATGGCGTTCGGCGTGATGGCCCTCGGCACCGGCGGCGGGTTGATGGTGTTCGCCGAGGGGCTCGTGCTGTTGTCGTCCTCGCGGTCCGAGCGGGAGCAGATCGAGTTCCGCACCAGCCTGTCCACCTTGACCGTCGCGGATGCCACCGACGCCCAGGTGCCGGTGGTGAGCCCCGCGCTCACCCTCGACCGACTGGCCGGCGAGGTCTTCGCTCAGACGCAACGCACCGTCGCTGCGATCCACGACGGCACCAACGTGATCGGCCTGATCACGATGGATCACCTCCGGGCGGTTCCGGTCGAGGCGTGGGCGACCACCACGGTCGGCGACGTCTGCTGGCCCGCTGGGGGCGACAGCGGCGTGGCCATCGCCAACCCCGGCCAACCGCTGATGGAGGCGCTCGAACTGCCGGCCAATCGGCCCCAGGGTTACCTGCTGGTGTTTGACGGGAAGTTCATCGGCGTGGTGGTTCCGGCATTGGTGCAGTTGTGCATCGTGCTTCGGGGTTTCCCGAGCGCCACCGCCCACCCGCTCCACTCCAACGGTGAGGTTCGCCCCTCATGACCACCCTGACCGACGCCCCGCTGGGCCTCACCTCCTCCGAAGCGGCCGACCGCCTGGTGCGATCCGGACCGAACTCACTGACCGAAGCCGAGCGCCGCGCCCCGTGGAAACTGTTCCTCGATCAGTTCCGCAGCGTGCTCATCGTGGTGCTCATCACCGCGGCGGTCGTCGCCGGGCTGGTCGGCGACCTCAAGGACTCGATCGTCATCGCGGTCGTGCTCCTCGTCAACGCCATCCTCGGTTTCCTCCAAGAGCATCGGGCCGAAGCGTCGTTGGCGGCGTTGCGGTCCATGCTCGATCCGACAGCTCGAGTTCGCCGTGACGGTCAGCTGACCGAGGTGCGGGCCGAGACCATCGTCGAAGGTGACATCGTGCTGGTCGAGGCCGGCGACCGAATCCCCGCAGACGGCCGAGTCGTGGTGTCGGTGAGCTGCGAGGTCGACGAGTCATCGCTGACCGGCGAGTCGATTCCCGTAGCCAAGACCCCCGAAGGCGACATCTCCGAGGAGCGCGCCGATCGCGTGTTCATGAACACCACCGTGGCGCGAGGCCGCGCCGAGTTGTTGGTCACGTCGACCGGCATGTCGACCGAGATCGGGCGGCTGGCCGGACTTTTGGCCACCACAGAATCAGTGGACACGCCGCTGCAACGCGAGCTCGACCAACTCGGCAAGCGCTTGGCCGTCATCGCGGCGGTGGCCGTTGCGTTCTTCTTCGCGCTCGGAATGCTGCGCGGCCAAAAGTTGACCGAGACCGCCCTGTCGGCAGTCGCCCTCGCCGTCGCGGCCATCCCCGAAGGTCTGCCGGCCGTCGTCACGGTCACGTTGGCGCTCGGTGTGTCGCAGATGTCCAAGCGCGGCGCCATCGTGAAGCGGCTCTCGTCGGTCGAGACATTGGGGTCGACGACGGTCATCTGCTCGGACAAGACCGGGACGCTGACCCTGAACCAGATGACCGTCGACGAGCTCATCGTGGTGGGAGGCGCCAGCGAATCCGATGCGCTGCTTCCTGGGCTCCTGTGCAACGACGGTGTGGCCCGCGACGACGCCGTGGTCGGCGATCCGACCGAGACTGCGCTGCTCGTGGCCGGTCGCGATCGAGGTGTCGACCTCGTGGAGCTGACCACCCGGTATCCCCGCATCGCCGAGGTGCCGTTCGATTCGGCGACGAAGTTGATGGTGACGTTCCACCGACAGATGGACGACCCAACCGACGCCGTGCTGGTGGCGGTGAAGGGCGCCTACGACGTGATGATGCCGCTGCTCGAGTCCGAGGATCCCGGCCACGCCGACGAGCTGCACCGGCTGGCCGCCCGGGGTCGGCGGGTGTTGGGCCTCGCCAGCACCGAAGTGAGCGCCACTGCGTTCGACCGGGCCGCCAACGATCCCGCTGCGCTACTCGCTCTGGCCACCGACCTTCGTCTCACCGCGCTGGCAGGCATCGTCGACCCGCCTCGACCCGAAGCGCGAGACGCCATCGCGCTGGCCCGGCGCGCCGGGATCCGAACCATCATGATCACCGGCGACCACGCCATCACCGCTGGTGCCATTGCGGCAGATCTGGGCGTACAGGGCCGGGCGTTGACCGGCGCCGATGTCGAAGCCATGGACGATCAGCAACTGCGCGACGTGGTCGGCGAGGTCGGCGTCTTCGCCCGGGTCGCGCCCGAGCACAAGCTCCGCATCGTCGAGGCGCTCCAGGCCACCGGTGAGGTGGTGGCCATGACCGGCGACGGCGTCAACGATGCTCCGGCGCTCAAGCGGGCCGATGTCGGGGTGGCCATGGGGATCACCGGGACGGAGGTGTCGAAGGAAGCGGCCACCATGGTCCTGACCGACGACGACTTCTCGACGATCATCCGCGCCGTCGAGTCGGGTCGGACGATCTACGACAACATCGTCACCTTCCTGCGGTTCCAGCTGACGACGAACTTCGGTGCCATCTTCAGCTTGGTCGGCGCCCAGATCATCGGTCTGCCGGTTCCGTTCTCGGCAGTCCAGTTGTTGTGGATCAACCTGATCATGGACGGCCCCCCGGCGTTGACCATGGGCGTCGATCCGCCTCGAGCCGACACCATGTCGCGGCCACCTCGGTCGGGGTCGAGTGCCATCCTCAACCGGAGTCGACTGACCGTGCTGCTGGTCAATGGTTTCGTGATGGCGGTCACCACCCTGGGCGTGCTGGCGTTCTACGACGATCGTGGGACCGTGGCGCACGCCGCCACCCTGGCGTTCACCACCTTCGTCATGCTGCAGATCTTCGGGGCGCTGTGCGCTCGAGCGGAGCATCGCAGCGTGTTCCACCGCGACACGCTGTCGAACTCCAAGCTGTGGATTGCGCTGGCGGCGGTGGCGGCGCTGCAGTTCGCCGCCGTGCACATCGCAGCCATCCAGTCGATCTTCGACACCGTCGACCTGAGTGGCTGGGACTGGTTGGTGGCGGTCGCGGTCGGCTCCACCGTGCTGTGGGCCGACGAACTCCGCAAGCTCGTGGTCAAGCGGGCCGGGTGATCGGCTCGCCGGGGGTGCGTTTCGCACCCCCGGCCGGAGGGAGCCAATGAACATCTCACCGAGGGAGACCCGGGAGTTCATGACGCAGCGCGGGGCGAACGCTCTGCGTTGCAGATCGTTGCACGGGTCGACGTGGACCGACATGGGGAGCGCTCCCCGGTTGGCTCCGGGTCACTCGTCTGGGTCACTTCGAGCTGGCAGACTTTGGGCGTCGTGACCGAACGCCCACCCTCGATCGATCTGACGACGCGTTCGGGCCTCGTCGTGCGGATCCGCCAAGCGCGGCAGGTCGATGAGTCGAGCCTTCGTGCCGGCTTCCGCCACCTGTCCGACGAGTCGCGCTACGCCCGGTTCTTCACCGCCGTTCCCGAACTCGAGGGGTCATTGCTCCGAAGCCTCACCGATCTCGACGGTCATCGGCGCTTCGCCTTCGCCGTGTTCGATCCGGCAATTCCATCCGAGCTGCCGGTCGCCGACGCGACCGGGACGATCGACGGCTTCGGAGTGGGAGTCGCTCGGTTCATTCGGTCCGATGCCGATGCCGACGCCGACGGCACAGTGGCCGAGCTGTCGATCGCGGTGATCGACGACTATCACGGACGCGGGGTGGGCCACCTGATGCTGACCGGATTACTGGTGGCAGCGCAGCACCACGGCGTCGAGCGACTTCAGGCCTTCGTCCTCACCGCCAACGTGGCGATGGTGCACCTGTTGCAGTCGTTCGGGGCAGACGAGCTCCATCCCGCGCACCGTGATCCCGCAGTGCGAGCCTTCGAGTTCGCGCTCGATTCGGGGCGGTGCCTCGAGTCGCTCGATCCCGAGATCGTCGCGGCCTTTGCCCGAATCGCCTAGAACTCCGCCATGGCTGAAATCGAGATCGATCGATCCTCCGACGTGGTGGTGCTCCGCTGGAGGGATGGAGAGAACCGGCTCCGACAGAGTTCGGTGGCGGCGTGGAACGCCGCGCTCGACGAACTGGAGTCGACCGACGGTCCGGTGGCCGCGGTGGTGGTCGGCGAGGGCAAGTTCTTCTCCAACGGACTCGATCTCGAGTGGATGGGGTCGGTGCCCCAGGGACGCGATTTCGTGCACGACGTGCACCGACTGCTGGGGCGATTGTTGGTGTTCCCCGGCTATCTCGTCGGGGCGCTGAACGGCCATGCGTTCGCGGCGGGAGCGATGATCAGCCTCGCCCTCGATACCCGGGTGATGCGCAGCGACCGCGGCTTCTGGTGCCTGCCCGAAGCTGACCTCGGATTGCCGCTGACCGATGCCATGGCTGCGTGTGTGACGGCGAAGTTGCCGCGCACCACGGCGCACGATGCCATCGTGACCGGCCGCCGTTACCAAGCGGAGGAGGCTCTCGCCGCGGGCATCGTCGAGCACACGGCCACCGAGGCCGACGTGCTCGCCAAGGCGCTCGAGTTGGCCACCTCGATGGCGCACAAGGACCGGGCCACTTTGTTGAGCCACAAGCAGTGGCTCTACGGCGACCCCGCCGCCCGCTGCGGCTTCCCCGGCTGACCTTCAGGCGCCAACGTACGTTTTCAGGTCGTTCTCACCTGAACCTCGATGCTCACGTGGTTCGGCGCTCGAGCAGCACGAGATCGTCGTGCTGTTCGACCGTGACGAACTGATCCGACGCCACGATCGAGTCGTACATCTGCTTCACCGCACCCTGCATGGGGGCGGTCGCCACCATGAGGTATTGGATTCGATCGGGACTCCGCCGGGGCTTGCCGCCGACGCCGAAGATCTGGCTGATCCACGGGTTCGGGAAGGTGTAGATCTCGTGGCGATGCGAGAGATGCGGAACCAGGTAGTAATCCGCCGAGACCACCGCATCGTCGGGGATCTTCTTCATCATCTCCCGGATCCACACGTTGTGCGGCGCGTCGGTGAGCGGCCAGATCCCCGTCGCATACTTCGATGACCACGGCCCCACGCCGGCATCCTTGGTCAGCAGCACCCCGACGACCATGGCCACGATCACTCCCCATCGCACCGCGTGGCGGCTCCGCGTGGCGGCGGTTCTGATCGACGCCAGCGTGACCGAGACGAACGGGAACATGGCGTAGTGCGCAGTCGTCGCGTAGGTGAAGCTCTGCGCCGACAGGAAGTTCACCACGTGCTGCGGCAACCCGAGGATCAGCATGAACGGACTGGCCACCGAGGTGAACAGGTACGGCTTCATCATGTCGAAGGCGCCCTTGTCCGCCCCGTGTTCCATCAGCACGTGACCTGACACCGCAGGATGACGAATCGTGTTGAGCACGACGTCGGTCGCGGAGCTTCCCAACGCTCCGAAGAGGTCGTCGAACACCGCTCCGTTGGGCGAGAACAGCGGGATGATCACCCGGGTCGCCACCACGAACCACGCCGCGCCGGTGGCGAAGGTCCATACCCCGCGGCGCCGGTCCTTCATCAGGAAGAACATCACGACGCCCAACATGGCGACGACCAGGGCGACGTCCTCTTTCCAGATCAGCGCGGCGACGATGCAGAACCAGTAGGGCCGCCACTTCTTGACGGTGGCGAAGTAGAAGGCACCGATGATGAATGGTGCCGCCATGTTCTCGGGGTGGAACGTCTCCTGGATCATCCATTGCGGCACGTAGTGGATCAGGAACGCGAACGACAGCCAGAACCCGGCCCAGTCCGACTTCAAGTGATGACGGCCGAGGAGGTAGATCGGGATCACGCAACCGACCACACCGAGTGTGTTCATGAAGTCGAGGAACTGCGGTCCGGCTTTCAGCCAGTACGCCGGCACGAACAGCAGGTACCCGAGGTTCGCATGGTGACCGAACACCTGCATGCCCCGGACGGTCATGAACCCACTGCCCCGGCTCAACAGCCAGATGCCCTGGTCGTACATGCCGAGGTCGTAGTCGAACGTCCCGAAGTGGTCGTGACGCATCCACACCAGCCGGTAGAACACCACGAAATAGGCCAACGCGCCCAGGATGACCGCGGTGCGAGGCACGTCACGACGCAGTGCCGACTTGGGCGTCCACCACGCCTCGATGCCGGCGGCGCGACGCCCGAACCAGTCGCCGATCACGTCGGTCCAGCGAGTGATCGCGTCAGCCGACGCCGTCGGGTCGGGGTCCCGCTCCAGTGCTCCTTGGTCGACCGCAGTCCCGTCCGCCACAGGACGGACACGCTAGGGGAAGTCCCGTTTCAGAGCGGTGAGGCTCCGGTCGACCTCACTCGACCAGCGTTGCCAGGAAGTCCATGGTGCGGTGGTCCGAGGGCGACACCGCGGCGACGTATTCGGTGACCCCGGCGTCGAACGACTTCTCGATGCCGGCGCGAACCTGCGCCTCGGTGCCGACATTTGCCACGTCGGCCGGCCCGGCGGCTCCTTCGCGGTCCAACATGGCGCGATAGCTGGGCAGGTACCCGTACATCTCGAGCTGCGAACCGATGAGCGAGCGGGCGGC
>JBBQLA010000119.1:0-6932 GCA_038327485.1 Acidimicrobiales bacterium | reverse complement strand
AGGGGCAGCGGCGGCTCGCGTCGATCGTGCTCACTGCATCGGGCGGACCGTTCCGCGGTCGTTCGGAGACCGAGCTCGCTCGGGTGACGATCGACGAAGCGTTGAACCACCCGACGTGGTCGATGGGTCCCAAGATCACCGTTGATTCGTCCACGCTCATGAACAAGGGCCTCGAGGTGATCGAAGCCCACGAGCTGTTCGGAGTCGACTACGACGACATCGACGTGGTCGTCCATCCCCAGTCGATTGTGCATTCGATGGCCACCTACACCGACGGCGCGACCATCGCGCAGCTGTCGCTTCCCGACATGCGGCTCCCCATCGGGTACGCCTTGGCCTTCCCCGACCGCCTCGACGCCGCGTTCGGCGCCATCGACTTCTCGCAGCCGTTCCGACTCGACTTCGAACCGCCCGACCGAGACGCGTTCCGGTGCCTGGGACTGGCCTACGACGCGGGCCGAGCCGGGGGAACCGCCCCGGCATGGCTGTCGGCCGCCAACGAAGTCGCAGTCGAGGCCTTCCTGGCGGGACGCGTCGCCTGGGCCGAGATCGCCACCAGTAACACCGCCGCGCTCGACGAGTGGGACGGATCGAAAGCCGATACCACCGACGATGTGCTGCGAGCCGATGCCGCCGGCCGCGCCGTCGCTGAACGATTGATCGAGGAGCGCACCCGATGAAGAGTCCCGACCCGGTGCTCGAGCGCCCAGCGTCTGACGCGGACGCCGCCACACCAGAGCAAGAGAGCGCTGGCACTGCCGCTTGGCGGCTCGCCCTGCTGCTCGCGGCCGTCGCCGGGCTCGGTCTGTGGCAGGGCTGGTCACTGGTGATCGTCATCCTGTCGATCGTGGTGATGATCTTTCTGCACGAGCTCGGCCACTTCGTCATGGCCCGTCGAGCGGGCATGAAGGTCACCGAGTTCTTCATCGGGTTCGGCCCCAAGATCTGGTCGTTCCAGCGGGGCGAGGTCGAATTCGGCATCAAGGCGATCCCGGCCGGCGCCTACGTGCGCATCATCGGCATGTCCGATGTCGACGAGGTGCCGATCGAGGACGAACCGCGCACCTACCGCCGGGGCACCTACCCCCAACGCCTCGGAGTGGCCGTCGCGGGGTCGACGATGCACTTCCTGATCGCGCTGGTGTTGTTGGTCATCGTCTTCACCGGGTTCGGCGTATCGAGCGAGACCAACTGGCACGCCGACTCGCCGACCGCCGGTACCGCAGCGGCGCTGGCCGGCATCCGCGACGGCGACAAGATCGTGTCGATCGACGGAACGGCCGTGTCAACCTTCGACGAGATGGGCGCGCAGGCTCGAACCCATCCCAACGAGACCGTGGCCGTCGTGATCGTGCGCGATGGTCGCCGTCAGACCCTCCAGCTCGAGTTCGGCGCCCGCGCCTTCGTGATCGGCACCCACGACGAGGACATGTCACTGGGAGCGCTCGCCGGCGTCGTGACCGTCAACTCGATCGGCAAGAACTCCATCCAGTCCATAGCCGGACTGGCCGACGGTGACCGAATCCGTTCGATCAACGGCACTGAGCTGACGTCGTTGGCCCAGCTCCCGGCCATCACGAAGGCCGCCACGACCGGCAAGCTGACGGTGGTCTCCGAACGGGGCGGCGAGCCCCGAACCGCCGGCGTCGATCTGGGCGCGAAGGTCCAGGCGGTGGCGCCGACCGGGTTCCTCGGCGTCGGTCCGGTGAACCCTCGTGAGCGGCTCAATCCGGCTGCGGCCGTGGGTCGCGCCTTCACCACTTTCGGCTCGCAGGCGGGCCAGACGGTTGTCGGCATCGGCAAGGCGTTCAACCCGGTGAACATCTACCACTTCGGTGTGCGGGTGATCGACGGTGAGAAGACCACCACGACCCCGACCAGCACCAAGGACGCTGCGGCGCAGCGGGTCAAGGACAACTCGACCCGTCCGTTGTCGATCATCGGGGTGGTGTCGATCGGTGACGACCTCACCGCGGATCTGGCGACCTTCCTGACCTTCCTTGCCGGCATCAATCTGGTCATCGGGCTCATCAACCTGGTGCCGCTCCCACCGTTCGATGGGGGCCACGTGATGATCGCCACCTACGAACGCATCCGGGAGCTTTTCCGTCGGGACGGCCGCCGCTACCTGGCCGACACCAACAAGATCCTGCCGGTCGCGTACGGGGTGCTGATCCTGATGCTCACCGTCAGCGTGCTCGCCGGCGTCGCCGACATCACCCAGCCCCTCAAGATCTGACCATGGACACCAGCGCCAACTCCTTCCCGAGGCGGGTCACCCGCCAGATCCACGTCGGCGACGTCGCTGTCGGCGGCGACGCCCCAATCTCGATCCAGTCGATGACGACGACGAAGACGTCCGACGTCGACGGGACGCTGCAGCAGATCTACGCCCTGGCTGCCGCGGGCTGCGACATCGTGCGATGTACCTGCAACGACACCGCGGCGGCCGAGGGCTTGGCGCGGATCGTTCCGCGATCACCGGTGCCGATCATCGCCGACATCCACCATCAGTACCGGATGGCCCTCGCCGCGCTCGAAGCGGGCGTTCAAGGCCTCCGCCTCAATCCCGGCAACATTCGCAAGCCCGAGCACATCAAGGCCGTGGCGTCGGAGTGCAAGGACCGCGGCATCCCGATCCGCATCGGGGTCAACGGTGGCTCGCTCGACCCGGAGCTGTACGAGAAGTACGGCGGCAAGGTCACGCCCGAGGCCATGGTCGAGTCGGCCATGATCGAGCTGGCATTCTTCGAGGAAGTCGGCTTCGACGACGTGAAGATCTCGGTGAAGGCGTCGAGTGTCCCGTTGATGATCGAGGCGTATCGCCAGCTGTCGGCCGCCACCGATCACCCGTTGCATCTGGGTGTGACCGAAGCTGGGCCCCTGCCGGGCGGCATGGTGAAGGCCACCGCCGGCATCGCGACATTGCTCGCCGAGGGGATCGGCGACACCATCCGTTACTCGCTCACCGCGGACCCCGTTGAGGAGGCCAAGGCCGGCCGCATGCTCCTCGAGGCGATGGGCCTGCGCGAACGCAAGAACGTCGATCTCATCGCGTGTCCGAGTTGCGGTCGCGCCGAGATCGACGTGATCAGGGTGGCCGAGGAGGCGTTGGCGGCCTTCGGTGAACGGGAGATCCCCTTGCAGGTCGCCGTGATGGGCTGCGTCGTGAACGGACCGGGCGAGGCTCGCGACGCAGATCTCGGCATCGCTGCGGGTAACAAGCGCGGGCATCTGTTCATCAAGGGCACCAACGTGGCGGGCCTCCCCGAGGACGAGATGGGCGACGCCCTGGTCGAGTGGGCGGATTTCATCATGGAGCACGGCGTCGATCGAGCTCTGGCCAAGGCCGATCTCACGGCCGCCAAGATCGCGGCGGAGGCCGATCGTGACGCGCTGCTCATCGAGCAGGGCGACGACGCCAACCACAGTGAGACCAAGGTGGACCTGATCCGCAAGATCTGAACGACCAGATCGGTGCGACCAGATCCGAGCGAGGCGAGTGGGCCGGATCGGGGTGATCGAGGCCGCCGGTAGAGTGCGCCCCGTTATGGCCAAACCCCCCGTGCTCACCCCCCAGGCGGAGGATTTCCCTCGCTGGTACCAGGACGTCGTTTCCCGCGCCGAGTTGGCCGAGAACGGCCCGGTTCGCGGAACGATGGTGATCCGCCCGTACGCCTACGCCATCTGGGAACGGATGCAGGCCGACGTCGATCGTCGCATCAAGGCGACCGGGGCGGAGAACGCCTATTTTCCGCTCTTCATCCCCGAGTCCTATCTGCAACGCGAGGCCGATCACGTGGAGGGCTTCGCCCCCGAGTTGGCCGTGGTCACCCATGCCGGCGGCAAGGAACTCGCCGAGCCCATCGTCGTTCGCCCGACGTCGGAGACGGTCATCGGCGAGTACATGGCCAAGTGGATCCAGAGCTACCGAGACCTGCCGCTGTTATTGAACCAGTGGGCCAACGTCGTGCGGTGGGAGTTGCGACCACGAGTGTTCCTGCGCACCACCGAGTTCCTGTGGCAGGAAGGCCACTGCGCCCACGCGACGCAGGCCGACGGCCACGAGTACGCCTCGCGAATCCTCAACGAGGTCTACGCGGACTTCATGGAGGAAGAGCTGGCGCTGCCAGTGCTGCGGGGCATCAAGCCGCCCAGCGAGCGCTTCGCCGGCGCCATCAACTCCATGACCGTCGAGGCGATGATGGGCGATGGCAAGGCCTTGCAGATGGGCACCAGTCACGAACTCGGACAGAACTTCGCCCGCGCCTTCGACATCGACTTCGTCGACGACGAAGGCAACCAGCGGCTGTGCTGGACCACTTCATGGGGTGTCACCACCCGCATGATCGGCGGCTTGATCATGGGCCACGGCGACGACCGTGGTCTGCGCATCCCCCCTCGGATCGCCGCGACCCAGGTGGTGGTCATGGTGGTTCGCGACGACGACGCCGGATCGGTCACCGACGCGGCCCGTCGGTTGGTGGCCCAGCTCATCGACGGGGGAGTGCGAGCTCGTCTCGATGCTGCGGTGCAGACCGGCTTCGGTCGACGGGCCACCGATTGGGAGCTCAAGGGTGTCCCGATCCGCATCGAGCTCGGTCCCCGTGACGTCGAGGGTGGCGTGGCGACGATTGCCCAACGCCAGCGCGACGGCAAGTCCGAACTCCCGCTGAGTGGCCTCGCCGCCGCCATCGGCGACCTGCTCGACCTCGCGCAGGTCGAGCTCTGGGACCAGGCACTCCGTCGCCGGGCCCAGCACTCCGTCGACGTCGACACGGTGGCCGATGCCATCGAGGCTGCGAGCACCGGCTTTGCCCGAATCCCGTGGGCAGCGTTGTGCGAGACCGTCGACGGTCGGACCGGCGAGGACCGCCTGGGTGACCAGGCAGTCACCGTGCGTTGCCTGCAACGGCCGGACGGGGGTCTTCCGGTGAACGACAGCGAGCCCGATCTCATGGCTTGGGTGGCCCGCAGCTACTGACGGAGTGAGTCGACTACACTTGATGGTTCGACGATTCGGCACCACCCGGTACCTGATGAGGCGTGGGCTCCGGCCCACGCCTTTCGTATGAACCGGGCGTGTACCGCCTGAGATCAGGATCGAGGTGACAACGATGAGCGACGAACGATGGACCGCCGCGCTTCGTGCGATCGCCGAGCCGATCGCAGCGGAACACGACGCCGAGATCTATGACATCGAGCGCCTGGGGGCCACGGTCCGTCTGAGCGTCACTCGCCCCGGCGGCATCGACCTCGAGACCATCACTGCCATCAACCGCGCCGTGTCGCACGAAATCGACGAGCAGGATCCCATTCCCGGCGCCTTCACCCTCGAGGTGTCGAGCCCGGGCCTCGAGCGTCGATTGCGCACCCCCGAGCACTGGGTCGGTGCGTTGGGTGAACAGGTCAAGGTCAAGCTGACCGTTGAACTCGACGGGCAACGTCGGGTCGAAGGAGCCGTGGCCGCCATCGACGATCAGATGGTCGCTCTGGTCGCGGTCGACGGGACCACGACGACGTTCTCGCTCGATCTGGTCGACACGGCGAAGACCCACTTCGACTGGGGCACCCCCGCCAAGCCCACTGCCGCGTCCGGCAACAAATCCGGCCCCGCCACGAACTCCGAATCGATCAACAAGGACGGTCACGATGAACGCTGACATGCTCGAAGCTCTCCACGCCTTGGCGGCGGATCGCGGGATCTCGGTCGAGACCCTGCTCACCGTGTTGGCCGATGCCATGCTCTCGGCGTACCTCAAGATGCCTGCCGCCCACCCCGGTGCATGGGTCGAGGTCAGCGAGACAGGCGAGTTCAAGGTGATGGCGCAGGAGACCGACGAGGACTACGAGCCGATCGGCGACGAGTTCGACGTCACGCCTGACAACTTCGGCCGCATCGCCGCCCAGGCGTTCAAGCAGGTCATGACGCAGAAGAGCCGCGAGGCCGCGCGTGAGCTCAAGTACGAGGAGTACGCCGGCCGCGAGGGCGACATCGTCACCGGGATCATTCAACAGTCCGATGCCCGCTACACCCTGCTCGATCTGGGCCGAGTCGAGGCGCTCATGCCTCAGTCGGAGCAGGTGAACTTCGAACGCGCCGAAGCCGGCAAGCGGGTCAAGGCCTACATCGTCGAGGTGCGCAAGACCGCCAAGGGTCCCCAGATCGTGGTGTCACGCACCCATCCGGGACTCATCAAGCGCCTGTTCGAGCTCGAGGTCCCCGAGATCGCCGACGGTGTCGTGGAGATCCGCGCCTGTGCCCGTGAACCAGGGCAGCGCACCAAGATCGCGGTGTTCTCCAACGACCCCAATGTCGACCCGGTCGGTGCGTGTGTGGGCGCTCGCGGCGGTCGTGTCCGCATGGTCGTCAACGAGCTCAACGGTGAGAAGATCGACATCGTTCCGTTCTCCGACGATCTGCAGGAGTACGTGATGAAGGCGTTGGCGCCGGCTCGGGTCACCCAGGTCAACATCGACTACGACACCGGCACTGCCGAGGTGATCGTCCCCGACTTCCAACTCAGCCTGGCCATCGGACGTGAGGGGCAGAACGCTCGCTTGGCGCACCGCCTCGTCGGACTTCGCGTCGATATCCGCTCCGAGACGCAGTACGCGTCGGGTCCCGAGGGCGACGACTGGGCCGAGGGCGAGTGGACCACCGATCCTGAGTCCGGTGAGCAGATGTGGCAGCCCGCCGACGGCGGCCCTGCCCTGTCCGCCGCCGAGTGGAACGGGGGAGGCGCTGCGGCCCCAGCCGCCGATGCGGGCGGCGCCGAGGCTCCGGCCGAGGTCGTTCCGGATCCCCACGTCGACGCCGACGCGGCGGCCGACGTGGCCGCCGAGGTCGCTGCTGCGGCAGAACCTGAGACGAGCGAAGAGGTGGCACCGGCATCGGAGGAGTGAGCGCACCTGTCCGGACCTGCATCGGG
>JBBQLA010000118.1:0-6942 GCA_038327485.1 Acidimicrobiales bacterium | reverse complement strand
GCAGGGGGCGCTGCGGCCCCGATCCCTCGAGGAATTCGTGGGTCAGGCCGAACTCAAGGAGCGGCTCCACATCATTCTCGAGGCCGCTCGACGCCGCGGTCAGGCCGTCGATCACCTGCTGTTCGCCGGCCCACCCGGGCTGGGTAAGACCACGCTCGCAGCCATCGTGGCCCACGAGATGGGCGTGACCATGCACACCACTTCGGGCCCCACGCTGGAGCGGGCCGGCGACCTGGCAGCCATCCTCACCCAGCTGTCCGACGGCGACGTGTTGTTCATCGACGAGATCCATCGACTGTCGCGGGCCGTCGAGGAGGTGCTGTACCCCGCAGTCGAGGACTTCCAGCTCGACATCGTGTTGGGCAAAGGTCCCGCGGCGCGCTCGATCCGACTCGACCTGCCGCGTTTCACCCTCGTCGGGGCAACGACGCGCACCGGACTGATCACCGGGCCGCTGCGTGATCGGTTCGGCATGGTTGCCCGACTCGACTTCTACGACACCGCCGATCTCGAGTCGATCGTGATGCGGGCTGCGTCGATCGTGGCTGCTGACATCGACGCCGGCGGGTGCCACGAGATCGCTCGTCGGAGTCGTGGCACTCCTCGCATCGCGAACCGCTTGCTGCGTCGGGTGCGGGACTACGCCGAGGTCGAGGCCGACGGCGTGATCGACGCACGCGTCGCCAGCGATGGCCTTGCGGTGTTCGGCGTCGACGCGCTCGGACTCGACAAGATCGACCGCGCCATCCTGACGGCCATCTGCGATCGTTTCGCCGGTGGACCTGTGGGCCTGTCCACGTTGGCGATCTCGGTGGCCGAGCCGACCGAAACGGTCGAGGACGTGTACGAGCCCTTCTTGATCCAACAGGGCCTGCTCATGCGCACGCCGCGGGGCCGGGTGGCCATGCCGGCGGCATGGCACCACTTGGGCCTGCTGGCACCGCCCAGTGCGCAGGCGCTGGCGAACCCGGCGCTGTTCGACGACTGAGGCGTTCGACGAGTGAGCGTTCGACGGATTGCCGGTAGTTTCTGGCCATGAAACTCGGGATCGACTTCGCCAAGTTCACATGGGAGGGCGGCGCCGCGGCGCTCGGCTCGACCGCCGCTGAGGCCATCAGGATGGCAGACGAGGCCGGGTTCTCGACCATCGCAGCGATGGACCACTTCTTCCAGATCCAGATGGTCGGCCAACGCGACGAACCGATGCTCGACGGATACACGTTCCTGGGGTTCGCCGCTGGGCTGACCCAGCAGGCCAAGCTCCAGCTGATGGTGACGGGCGTGACCTACCGGCACCCTGGTCTGCTGGCCAAGATCGTCACGACGCTCGACGTGCTGAGCGGCGGGCGAGCGATCCTCGGCATCGGCGCCGCGTGGAACGAGGAGGAGCACCTCGGGCTCGGCGTGCCGTTCCCCTCCACGTCGACCCGCTACGAACTGCTCGACGAGACACTGGCGATCTGCACGCAGATGTGGGGTGGCAACGACGGTCCGTTCTCCGGCACCCACTTCCAGCTGGCCGAGACGCTCAACTCCCCGCAGGTGCTCACCTCGCCGGCTCCGGAGATCATGATCGGCGGGATGGGCCCCAACAAGACGCTGCGCTTGGCGGCGCGCCACGCCCAGGCCGTGAATTGGTTCCCCATCGGCCACGAAGGTTTCGCCGGGCTGAAGGCGACCCTGGCCGGTCACTGCGCCACCGAAGGCACCGACGTCGACGCCATTCGCCTCACGATGCTGGCCTTTCCCCCGGCGGCCGGGGCGCTCGATGCCTGGCTCGCGGACATGGCCGGCTATCGCGCCATGGGAGTGGACGAGATCTACCTCGCTCCGGCATCTGGCGACCCTCGCGTCGACATCGAGACCTACGCGCGGGAGTTGTTGCCGCGCGTGTCGGAGATGTGAGGACCGACGCCCTCGACTACCCGCTGCCCGAGGAGTCCATCGCCCAGGAACCGGTCGAGCCACGCGACTCGGCGCGTCTGCTGGTGGCCCTCGCTGGCGGTGTCGAGCACCGTCAGGTGAGTGATCTGGCTTCGCTGGTGGGACCGGGTGATGTGGTGGTGGTCAACGACACGAGAGTGCTGCGGGCGCGGGTGGCAGTCACCCGCAGCACCGGGGGCGGCGGCGAAGTGCTGCTGCTCGAGCCGGCGGAGGACGGGTGGTGGGAGGCGCTGCTCCGGCCCTCGCGAAAGATCGCGCCGGGCGAGGTGGTGGCGGCGACGCGCGGCCGGTTGCAGTTCGAGGTCGGCGACGACTTGGGCGAGGGTCGCCGGCTCGTCCGTCCGATCTCGGCCGTCTCACTCCTCGACGCTCTGGACGAGGCCGGCGAAATGCCCCTGCCCCCGTACATTCGATCGTCGACCGCTCACGACGACCGATACCAGACGGTCTATGCGCAGCGTCCCGCATCGGCGGCCGCGCCCACGGCGGGATTGCACCTGACGCCCGAACTCCTTCGTGCCATCGAGACAACGGGAGCATCGGTTCATCGCGTGGAACTGGTCGTGGGCCTCGGGACGTTCAGGCCCATCACTGCGGAAGTCGTCGAGGATCACGTGATGCACGCCGAGCGATACCACGTTCCGGCCGAGACGATGGCGGCGGTGCACAGCGCCGGCCGCGTCGTTGCCATCGGCACCACCACCGTGCGGGCTCTGGAGTCGGCGGCGACCAGCGGTGAGCTCGATGGCTCGACCGAGATCTTCATCACTCCGGGGTACCACTGGAAAGTGGTCGATGCGCTGATGACCAACTTCCACCTGCCCCGGTCGTCGCTTCTGGCCATGGTCGAAGCATTCGTGGGCGATCGATGGCGCGAGCTGTACGCCGAAGCGATCCGTGAGGGCTACCGGTTCCTCTCCTTCGGCGATGCCATGTGGTTGGAACGGACATGAAACTGAAGATCGAGATCGCCGCCACCGATGGCGCGGCCCGGACCGGCACGGTGCGCACCGCTCGCGGTGAGTTCCGCACCCCGGTGTTCATGCCGGTCGGCACGCGGGGCACGGTCCGCGCCGTGACCACCACCGACATGGAACGGCTTGGCGCCGAGATCATTCTCGGCAACACCTATCACCTCATGTTGCGGCCGGGCGCTGAGCTGATCGCAGGGTTCGGAGGGCTGCACGGATTCGAACGCTGGTCGGGTCACGTGCTCACGGACTCGGGCGGGTACCAGGTCTTCTCGCTGAACCCGAAGGTCTCCGACGACGGCGCGACGTTCCGATCCACCTACGACGGCTCGACTCATCACCTCACGCCCGAGGGGGCCGTGCAGGTGCAGGAGCTGCTCGGCGCGGACATCCAGATGGTGCTCGATGTGTGCTCGGCGCTGCCATCCACCCGACCCGAGCTGGCGGCAGCGGTGAAGCGGACCGCAGAGTGGGCCGCTCGAGCCAAGGCGGCACACCGGCGGGTCGACGATCAGTCGCTGTTCGGGATCGTGCAGGGCGGCGACGATCCGGGGCTTCGGAAAGAGTCAGCCGGACGGACCGTGGCGCTCGACTTCGACGGTTACGCCATCGGCGGACTGTCGGTGGGGGAGTCCCGCGACGTCATGCTGCCCGCGCTGGAAGCGGCGGTCGCCGGGTTGCCCATGGATCAGCCCCGGTACTTCATGGGGTTGGGTGACCCGGTCGGCATGATCGAGGCCATCGCTCGGGGCGTGGACATGATGGATTGTGTGCTGCCGACGCGGTTGGGTCGCCACGGCACGCTGCTGACCTCGCAGGGTCGGGTCAATGTGAGGCGGGCTGATCTCGCCCGTTCCGAAGAACCGATCGACCCGCAGTGCTCGTGCGAGGTCTGTGTGAAGTACCCGGTCGGATACGTCCGCCATCTCATGGCCATCGGCGAGCCCACCGGCGCAACGCTGTGCACCATCCACAATCTGGCCTGGCTGTTGGGCTTCGTCGATCGAATCCGCTCTGCCATCGCGGAAGGCCGCCTCGACCGGCTTCGGGTCGAGACAGCGGAGCTGTGGGGATGACCGAGATGCGGGAATGACGGAGCGTCTGAATCGATTTCGGTGCCGTTCAGTGCTGAGCGCTCTGTCGGCCTAGGCTGTCCCCTTCGTGAACGCATCTCTTTCCCTCGTCGCCGCTGCTGCGCAGTCGCAGTCATCAATCTTCAGCATCTTGATCCTGGTCTTGCCGCTCGGCGCGATCTTCTACCTGATGGTCATCCCTCAGCGGAAGCAGAAGCAGAAGCATGCGGCCTTCGTCTCGTCCATCTCCGTCGGTTCCGAGGTTGTCACCTCGGGCGGCATGTACGGCAGGGTCACCTTCATCGAGGACGGCATCGCGCATCTCGAGGTCGACACCGACGTGGTGATTCGGGTTTCGTTGTCGTCGCTGTCCCGTTCGGCTGTCGACGAGCCGCCTTCATCCGTGGCCGACTCGGCCGATGAGAAGGACACGGGCGACGCCGCCCGCTGAGCGGACGACGTCACCCCACGCCACTACCGAGGATTCGCATGCGCCAACGTCCACTGGCTCCTTTGATCGCGGTCGTCGTGATCGTTGTCGGGCTCTTCATCATCACGCTCGGGGTCGGCAACAAGCCGAACCTCGGCCTGGACCTGCAGGGCGGCGTGTCGGTCGTGCTCAAGCCGGTGGTCAAGGGCAACTCGACCGAGGCCGTGCCCAAGGAGAGCCTCGAGCAGACCAAAGCCATCATCGAGAAGCGGGTCAATGCCATCGGAGTCGGCGAGCCCGACATCACCATCCAGGGCTCGACGATCGTGGTGCAGCTCCCCGGCATCAAGGACCAGCAACGTGCGCTGACACTGGTCGGCAAGACCGCGGAATTGCGGTTCCGCCCGGTGCTGCAGGCCACCGGCACCATTCGCAGCACGGCCCAGCGCAAGATCGACAAGGCACGCGAGGCCGTGCTCCGCAAGGAGCTGAAGATCCCGACCGGCACCTCAGCCGTGCAGATCGCACAGGAAGAGGACGCAGCCAGGAAGCCGACCACGACGGCGGACCCGAACGCTCCGACGACCACGGTCGCTCCCGGCACTCAGACCACCACGACGACCGCTCCCACCACGACCGCTGCGTCGACCACGACCGCAGCGCCGACCACGACTGCGGCGGCAGGTGCGGGCACCGGCGGAAGTCGCTCGGCCAAGGGTCGTCGCCAGACGGCCACCACCACGACTGAGGCACCGACCACCACGGCCGCCGCCTCCGATGCACCGGCCCCGACGACCACGTCGACCACGATCGATCCCACACCCAAGAACTCAGCCGGGGTGCAGGTGTACACCGACTCGAAGGCCACGGTGAACAAGAAGTTCCAGGAACTCCTCGGGCTGGAACAGCAGGACGCCGCTGAGAAGGCCGGGCTGACGACGACGGCCAAGGACTTGGCCGACAAGCCGGTCACCCTCGCCGACAAGTCGCCCACCATCGATCCCAAGACGAAGAAAGATCTCGGCCGTTCGGTGTACAGCCTGGGCCCGACCCTGTTGACCGGCAGCGCGGTCGAGGACGCCACGGCCGGGGTGGCCAACGGAGTGTGGCAGGTGAACCCCAAGTTCAAGGAAGGCGCCACCGGGATCGACGAGTTCAACGCCGCGGGCGCCAAGTGCTTCGCCAAGGACGCACAGATCTGCCCCTCGGGTCGCCTCGCCATCGTGCTCGACGGCCAGGTGATCTCGGCGCCATCGATCAACTCGGCCAGCTTCGCTCGAGACCAGATCCAGATCACCGGCAGTTTCGATCAGGTGTCCGCCAATGACTTGGCGTTGTCGCTCCGCTACGGCTCGCTGCCTTTGACCCTCGAACCGCAGCAGGTCGAGACCGTGTCGGCCACCCTGGGCAAGGGCGCACTGCACGCCGGACTCATCGCCGGCGGTGTCGGACTCCTTCTCGTCGCCCTCTACATCCTCATGTACTACCGACTTCTGGGCGTCGTGACGATCGGTTCGCTCGTCATGTCGTCGATGTCGTTGTGGGTGATCATCGCTTTCCTCGGGTCCACGCAGGGGTTGACACTCACGCTCTCGGGAATCGTGGGCATCATCGTGTCCATCGGTGTGTCCTTGGACAGCTCGGTCGTCTATTACGAGAATCTAAAGGAAGATGTTCGAGGTGGACGCACGATGCGCACTGCGGTCGATCGGTCCTTCACGCAGGCGTATTCGACCATGGTCAAGGCCGACCTGTCATCGCTCATCGGAGCGGTGATCCTCTACGTCCTCTCGGTCGGGCCCGTGCGCGGCTTCGCCTTCTACCTCGGGCTCTCGACAATTCTCGACCTCGTGTTCGCCTACTTCTTCATGCGGCCCGCGGTTGCGGCGCTGGGTCGATCGAAGCTCGGCCGGACGCCGGCCAAGTTCGGGATCCCACTCGATGATGCAACGGCACCAACTCCGGTCCTCGAGACCGCCGACCAAGGAGCGGAGCACTGATGGGCGGTCTGAAACGGATGTACCGCGGTCGCACGGACATCGACTTCCCCAAGGTCTTCCGAAAGGTCCTCGTCGTCAGCGCGGTGCTGATGGTCGTGTCGATCGTGTCCTTCTTCACCCGCGCGCTCAACCTGTCGATCGACTTCGAGGGCGGCGCGGCATGGGAGATCCCATCGAAGACTCTGACGACCAGTCAAGCGACCGACGTGCTGACCGGGTTCAAACTGGCTGACGGTTCGAAAGTCCAGGAGGCCCGCGACTCCGGGGGCAACCGAATCATCAAGGTGCAGGCCGACACTAAGTCGGTGACCACGTCACGTCAGGTGGCCGAGAAGTTCGCCGAGACCGCCAAGCTCAAAGTCGACGACATCGCGACCAACACGGTTGGCCCGTCGTGGGGTTCGGAGATCACCAAGCAGGCCGGTATCTCGCTGGTCGTGTTCCTGGTCATCATCGCGATCTACATCACGATTCTGCTGGAATGGGCCATGGCCGCCGCAGCGTTGATCGCTGTTGCGCACGAC
>JBBQLA010000117.1:0-7008 GCA_038327485.1 Acidimicrobiales bacterium | reverse complement strand
GGACCAGGCGAACCGAGCATGTCTCCGGTCGGCTGGCGGGTGTTGAGGTCACCGGGGCGGTCGGCGATCCACGACCCAGGACGACGAGGCGGTGACGAGTACGACCGAAGAGTCCGGTTTGCCTTCTTCGGAACGAACGCGGGAGCACCCATGGCGGCGAACTTTAGACCGGCGGACGGAGCAAGCCGTAGACGTAGGCGTCACACAAGGCCATCCACGATGCCTCGATCACGTTGGGCGACACGCCAATGGTGGTCCACGTGTCGTCACCGTCGGTCGTCGAGATCAAGACCCGAACGACGGCTCCGGTGTCGGCGTTGCCGGCGGTGTCCTGGGCATCGAGCACCCGCACCTTGAAGTCGACCAGATGAATCCGACTCAGTGCAGGCAGGCGGGACTCGAGCGCGGCCCGCACCGCCTCGTCGAGCGCGTTGACCGGCCCGTTGCCCTCACCGACCGCGATCAGACGCTCGTCGCCCATCCACAACCGAATGGTGGCCTCGGTGCTGAGGTCGACCTGTCCGGCAGCGGATGCCACGCCCTCGCGGTGATACGTCGACACCCGATACGCCTCGACCGAGAAGAACGACTGCTCCCAACCCATCGATCGGCGCATGAGCAGCTCGAGGCTGGCGTCCGCCGCCTCGAACACGAACCCCTCGGCCTCGAGCACCTTCAATCGCTCGGAGAGCTCACCGGCAGCGGGAGCATCGAGGGTGAGGCCGAACTCTGCGGCTTTCATGGCCAGACCGGCCCGGCCGCCCAGATCCGACACCAACACACGCGTGCGATTGCCGACGAGCGACGGATCGACGTGCTCGTAGCTGGCCCCACCCACTTTGCCCACAGCAGACGTGTGCAAGCCGCCCTTGTGCGCGAACGCGGATGTGCCCACATAGGGATCCGCGGGGTGCGGCGGCAGGTTCACCAACTCGGCGATGTGACGCGACACGCTGGTCAACCGATCCAGACGACCTTCGGGCAGCGTGGTGATCCCCAGCTTCAGAGTGAGATCGGGGATCACCGTCATCAGGTTGGCGTTGCCGGTTCGCTCGCCGTAGCCGTTGACGGTCCCCTGCACCTGCACCGCGCCGCCAACGACTGCTGCCACCGAGTTGGCCACTGCGCAGCCCGAGTCGTTCTGGGTGTGGATACCGACCTTGGTTCCCTCGAAGTAGGACACCACCTCACCCGTGATCCGCTGCACCTCATGGGGCAACGAGCCGCCGTTGGTGTCGCACAGCACCAGGGTTTCGGCCCCTTCCACCGCAGCCGCCTCGAGTATTCGGAGCGCGTATTCGGCGTTGGCCTTGTAGCCGTCGAAGAAGTGCTCGGCGTCGAAGAACACCCGGAGCCCGGCGGAGCGCAGGAACTTGACCGAGTCGGACACCATGGCGACGCCTTCGGCCAGGTCGGTCCCGAGCGCCTCGAGGACGTGGAAGTCCCAGCTCTTGCCCACGATGCACACCGTCGACACACCGGCTTCGACCAGCGCCTTCAACGTGGGATCCGAGTCGACCTTGCCCGCCGGCCGACGGGTCGAGCCGAATGCCACGAGCGTGGCGGTCGCCAACTTGAGTTCCGTCGGAGCGAGGCGGAAGAACTCCTCGTCCTTGGGGTTCGACAGGGGAAACCCGCCTTCGATCCAGTCGACGCCGAGCCAGTCGAGTTGCTGGGCCACGCGGAGCTTGTCCTCGACGGTCAGCGAGATGCCCTCGAACTGCGCTCCGTCGCGAAGCGTGGTGTCGAAGATTTCCACCGCAGTCGGACGACCGGGCTCGCCGCCGACGTCGGGCAGATCGCGGGTCATCTGACGAGCTCCACCCAGTCCTTGTAGCGGTCGGTCTGCCCACGAACGGCCTTGGCGTACTCATCGGCGATGAGCGTGGTCATCGGTCCGGGGCAGGGGATGGTGCGATCATCGACGGAGTTCACGGCAGAGACCTCGGCCGCGGTACCGCACACGAACATCTCCTCGGCGATGTACAGGTCCGAACGGGTGAGCTGACCCAAGGCCACCTCGAAGCCGTTGTCACGGGCAATGGTCATGACGGCGTCCTGGGTGATGCCCTCGAGGGCGCCGTCGGCGAGGGGTGGGCTGAGCAACTTGCCGTGGCGGGCCACGAAGATGTTCTCACCAGTGCACTCCGACACGAAGCCGTGTGGGTTGAGCATGATCGCCTCGTCGTAGCCGGCCTTGAGCGCCTCGATCTTGGCCAGCGAGCTGTTCACGTAGTTGCCGGTGGTCTTCGACGCCGGCGGCATGATGTTGTTGTCGTGACGGGTCCACGAGCTGATCTTCATACGCACGCCGGTGCTGAGCGCGTCCTCACCGAGGTAGGCGCCCCACGGCCAGCAAGCGATGGCCACATCCACCGAGCAGGGAATGGTGTTGAGGCCCATCTCGCCGTAGCCGTAGTACGCGATCGGGCGGATGTAGCAGCTGGGGAGCCCGCTCTCACGCACCACCGACTTGGTGGCCTCGATGAGCTCTTCCGCAGTGAACGGAATGTCCATCATCATGATCTTGGCGGAGTTGAACAGGCGATCGATGTGCTCGGTCAGGCGGAAGACACCGGGGCCATCGGAGGTCTCGTAGGCGCGAACGCCCTCGAACACCCCCATGCCGTAGTGCAGTGAGTGGGTGAGGATGTGGATGTTGGCGTCGTCCCAGTCGACGAGGCGACCGTTCATCCAGATCTTGGCGGTTGGGGTGATGGGCATGAGCTGTTCCTTCTCGTTACAGGTTGGCGACGATGGCGTCACCGATGTCGGACGTGGAACCCGAGTACTGCTCGGGGGTGGCACACGCTTTCTGTACTCGGGCTGCCGCGTCGACCTCACCCAAGAACTCCAACATGAGTGCGGCGGAGATCACCGCGGCGACCGGACTGGCGAGTTGCTGACCGGCGATGTCGGGCGCGGTGCCGTGCACCGGCTCGAACATCGACGGCCCGGTGCGCGCCGGGTTGAGGTTGGCCGAGGCCGCAAAGCCCACTCCTCCGGCGATGGCTCCGCCGAGGTCGGTGAGGATGTCGCCGAACAGGTTGTCGGTGACGATCACGTCGTACTGCTCGGGCCGTTCCACGAAATGGATGCACGCTGCGTCGACGTGCTGGTAGTTGGTGGTGACGTCGGGGAACTCGAGTGCGACCTCGTCGAAGGTGCGTTGCCACAGGTCGCCAGCGAAGGTCAGCACGTTCTTCTTGTGGACCAGGGTCAGCAGCTTGCGCTCGGTGACCGCGGCACGACCGAAGGCGTAGCGAATGCATCGCTCGACACCCATCCGAGTGTTGACCGAGCCCTGCGTCGCGACTTCGTGCGGAGTGTTCTTTCGCAGGAACCCGCCTTCGCCGGCGTAGGTCCCCTCGGTGTTCTCGCGGATCACCTCGAAATCGATCCGACGCGACCCAGCGGCACGTGTCTCGTCGGCGAAGTGGAACGGGCGAAGGTTGATGAACTGATCGAGCTCGAAGCGCATCTTGAGCAGGATCCCCCGCTCGACCAGGCCGGCTGGAGCGGCGACCCCGACCGCCGGATCGCCCACTGCACCCAACAGGATCGCGTCGAGCGAGCGCCATTCCTCGAGCGTCTCGTCGGGCAAGACCACGCCATCCTCGAGCCAACGGTGAGCACCGAGGTCGTAGTCGATCCATTCGACGGTCGAGCCCCTGCCGTCGGCCAGCACGGCGTCGACCACCTTTCGGGCCTCGGCGATGACCTCGGGGCCGATGCCGTCTCCGCCGATGACGGCGATTCGATGCGTGGTGGTCATGGGATTCTCAATCTTCGTTGGGGTTCTTGCGATCGTTCAGGGACATGAAAAACCGCCCACCCCGACGGCCCGCTGAGGGGCAAGGTGGACGGCTGAGGAGCGCACATCGAAACCGATGCGCGCTATCGAATGATGATTACTGCGAGCAGGTGGCGGGTCATCCCGGCCAGTGTAGCCATCGGCTTCGGTAGGATCCCCGCCTTATGGCGACGACCTACGAACTCTCTCAAGCGGCCTTCGACCGCCTGAAGGCCGAGCACCTCCACCTGACCACCACGTGGCGGATCGAGATCGCCCGCAAGATCGAGGTCGCTCGCGAGATGGGCGACCTGTCCGAGAACGGCGATTATCACGCCGCCAAGGAGGAGCAGGGCAAAGCCGAGGCTCGCATCGGCCACCTCGCGGCGCTGCTCGAGAATGCTGTGATCATCGAAGCCGGGGACGGTTCGACGGTGCAGTCGGGCTCGGTCGTCACCCTCACCTACGAAGGTGACGACGAGGAGGAGCGCTATCTGGTCGGCATGATCGAGGAGCAGACCGATGGCATCGAGGTCGTGTCCCCGACCTCGCCGCTCGGGTCAGCGCTCATCGGTGCCGCAGTCGGATCCACGGTGGGTTTCGCCGCTCCGTCAGGTGAGCTGCGCGTCACCATCGTCGCCATCGAGGGCTGAACGCCGCCGACGGCCGGTCGCCGACAACGCCACGCCGAGACCGATCAACAGGGCGCCGAGACCGATCAGCGCCGCGGCCGACGATCCGGTGAAGGCCAGCGCGCTGCTCTGGCGGATCGAACCCGTGCGTTCCGACCGGGTGAGGGCGACGGACGCGTGTGGACTGCGCGGAGCCAGGCTCGCGGTGGACGTCGAGGTGGACCCATTGGCGCGGCGCGCCCCTTCGACCTGAGTGGTCACTGAGTAGCTGCCCCAGGGCAGGCCATCGACGCACACCGTGCCGGGCGAGGCGGTCGTGATCGGCACGACGATGCCTGACGGGCCGGTCAGTTCGATCCTCGATCCGACCGAGGTCGAGTTCACGTTGGCGCAGATCGAACCCGTCCCCCGATATCCGAAGTCGAGGCTCAGTACCGATCCGCCACCGACGCCGATGGTGGCCGACGCCAAGCCGTCGACCGTCTCGTCCGGATCGCTGACTTCGACCAGTCCGGCTGCAAGCCCACCGACCACCGCCACGGTGTAGCTCCCCGGGGAGGGGATGGAGAATGAGTAGTGGCCGTTCGTGTCGGTCACGGTCGAGGCGATGGCGATACCCGAGCGCGATCGCAATTCCAGGCGGACTCCGGACAACCCCGACTCGTCGGCATCGCGCGAACCATTGCCGTTTCTGTCGAGCCACACCGTGTCCCCCACCGCTGGATCAGCCACCCGCGTCGTCGTGGTGCTCGGGGCGACCGTCGTCGTTGGCGTCGTCGTGGTGCTCGGGGCGATCGTCGTCGTTGTCGACGTGGGGGTCGAGGCCAAGTGAGTGGAGAACTGAACACCGATGGCGTAGTTCACCGACTGCCCGAAGGTCGGATACAGATCGAGATAGCCCAGCGCCGGATCGAGATCGGAGTCGCGGTTCGGGTCGGTGCCGGCATGCAGCGGCACGAACTCCAACCCGCCCGGCAGGTCCAGCGTGAACCGAGCGCCGCTGATGGGGATACCCCGCAACTGCACTGTGCCGTCGCCGCGAGTGTCATTCTGGAAGTGCAGATCGTCAGCCGTTCCCAAGACGTTGTCGAATCCGGCCACGCTGATCCCCACCCCGACGCCCTCGGCGACGGGATCGGTGTCCTCCCCGTCGCGGATGCCGTCGTGGTTGGTATCGAACCAGATGAGCAAGGACGACGGATCGACTTCCATGAAGCCGCCGTCGAGATGATGGTTCTGTTCGCCCGAGGCCAGCGCGATGTCGTCGCTGCGCGTGGCCAACTTCGCATCGGAGTCGAGGCTGGCGTCCGGGCCGACGTGATACGGCGCGGTGGACCACCCGTCGGGGCCGTTGAAGATGACCCGATAAGTGCCGGCAGGCAAGTTCTGTAACTCGAAGTGGCCGGCTGAGTCCGATTCGAGTTCGATCCAGCCGTCATCCGTCGTTTCCCACAGCCCGTCGGGGCCGGCGACCGTCAGCACGACCTGGGCCTTTTCGATTCCTGGCTCTCCGGCATCCTGAAGTCCGTTGTGGTTCAGATCGTTCCACACGAGATCACTGAGGGACGCTGAGCCAGAGACGAGGCCGATGTCGTGTTCGGCTCCCGGTGTCGAACCGACCATCGTCGACAGGGTCCCTGCCGCGTCGGCGTCGGAGTCCAATGTGGGGTCGCTTCCCGCATGGAACAACGTCGCTGAGTAGAACGCGTTGATGTCGCCGACTCGCACTACTGAACCGACCGAGACGGTGACTGGACCGGCCGGGAGCGAATCGAATCTGTACCAACCCTGGGAGTCGGTACCAGTGGACTGGTCGATGTCGTCGGGAGTGCCGGTGACGCCGTCGAGGCCCGGACCGGTGACTCGAACGAGCACGCCGCCAGTGCCGCCGTCCTTGTTGTTGCGGATGCCGTCACCGTTCCCGTCGAGCCACACCAGACCCATGAACGGTGACACCTGCTGCACCCCGCCGTCGACGTGGTCGAGCGCCGTCGACGGGCCCACCGAGAGCCAGTCCGTAGCGTTCGAGATCGACCAGAAGTCGGAGTCCCGGGTCGGGTCCCCGACGTGGCGCATGGTGAAAACCAACCCGGAATCGAGTTGTGCCACCAACTGATACTCGGCTGGAGGCAGGCCATGGAAGCTGAACGACCCGTCCGGGCCGACCTCGACCTTGGCGACCTCCTGGGTGCCGTCATCGGGACGGTGCACCACGATCGAGACCCAGGTCTTGCTCAGCGGATTCTCGACGTCTTGATGCACGCCGTCACCGTTGACGTCCAGCCACAACTGGCCCGAGATCGATCCACTTCCGGCGCGCAGACCGAGGTCGGCCGTCACGGGATCATCGCCCCAACCACCCGACAATGTCGGACCCACACCAGCGCTCGGATCGAAGTCCGAGTCGGCGTCAGGGTTGGAGCCGGCATGCTCGGTGGTGATGCCGTAGAGCGTTCCCCCGACGTCGACCGCGACCTTCGACTCGATCCGGAACCGACCCGGCCGGAAGTACAGGGCGTAGTGGCCGTCATTGTCGGTCTTCAACCCGAAGACTTGGTCGTCATTGGTACCGAACTGCCCATC
>JBBQLA010000116.1:0-7030 GCA_038327485.1 Acidimicrobiales bacterium | reverse complement strand
GTCTCACCAGCTCATCGACGCGCAGTCACCATTCACCGTGGCCCATTTCGAACGGTGGTTGGAACTGTTCGGCGAGACCGTCGACCTGGGCTGGGTCGGACCGAAGGCCGAGCAAGCGAAGTCGCTCGGCCGCAAAGTCGCCGAGGTCCATTGTCGTCAGATCGTCGGCGAACCACTCGACGGATCGGTTACAGCGCCCGTGCACCTACCCCAGGCGTAGTGTCGGCACCCGGGGGTACGCAGTGACCGGTGAGCATCCACTCGATCGTCGAGGAGTCGTGTGGGGCTCGATCGCGGTTGCGCTCGTCGTTGCTCTGACATTCATTGGTAGCGACCGGCTCGCCTGGTTCGACGCCGCGCTCGTCGGCTATCTGTTCGGCACCGTCTTCGCCGTCTTCGGGGTCGTCTACCGCTACGCCGTGTGGCTGCGCCGTCCATCGACCGCGATGTTGAACCGCCGGGGTTGGGACGCGTTCCGGGCGCGAAAGGGCCGCAACGTCGCTGCCCTCCCGTCACTCGTGGCCACACAACTCCTGACGCAGGGGTTCATCCGACGCCGATCGCGGGCCCGATGGCTGGCACATCAACTCGTGTTCTGGGGATGCATCCTCGCCGCGCTCGTCACGTTCCCGCTGACGCTCGGGCTGTTGCATTTCGAGAGCGTCGGACAGCAGGCCGACCGATACCAGGTCTTCCTGTCTCGGGTCGGCACCCTCCGTTTCGACGCGGGCAGCATCATCGGTTGGTTGATCTTCCACGCCCTCGACATCGCCGCTGTCCTGGTCCTGGCCGGCGTGTTCATCTTTCTGCGTCGCCGCCTCCACGACCCCGGGGCGCTGGCCGTGGAACGCAGCGGCGACTTCCTCGCCCTCGCCGGCCTGTTCGCCGTGTCGGTCACCGGATTGTTCCTCACGGTGTCGAGCACCTGGCTCGACGGCCGCTATTACTCGGCGCTCAACACCATCCACGCGCTCACCGTGATCCTGGGGCTCATGTACCTGCCGTTCGGGAAGTTGTTCCACATCTTCCAGCGACCCGGAAACCTCGGCGTCGCCTACTACAAGCAAGCCAACGACGAAGGCCCCCCGGCGATCTGCCGTCGGTGTGGCGAGCCGTTCGCGAGCGTCCAACAGATCGCCGACCTGCAGGTCGTACTGCCACAGGTCGGGCTCGACTACGCCATCGACGGTGGCGGCAACTACCAGGACACGTGCCCGAAATGCCGGCGTGCCAGCGTGACGCTCGCACAGTCGGCGCGCGTCGGAGGGTTCGGCTGATGGCACGACCACCACTCGATGATGACGAGCTCATCGCCAAGTTCGGACCACATCTCAACCAAGCACCGCCAGGCGGGTGGGACGCGGGCCTGCAGATCGACAAGGTCGTCCAGACGCACTGCTGCTTCTGCGGTCAGCAGTGCGGCATCAAGCTGAAAGTCCACGACAACGAGGTCGTCGGCTTCGAACCCTGGTACGACTTCCCCTTCAACGAAGGCAAGCTCTGCCCCAAAGGCGTGAAGCGGTATCTGCAGGGCAGCCACCCCGATCGCCTACTCCACCCGATGGAGCGCGATCCGTCAGCGCCCGGCGGGTTCCGCGAGGTGAGCTGGGATCAAGCGCTCGACCGGGTCGTCTCGGAGATTCGCCGCATCCAGGAGACCTACGGCGACGATGCGTTCGCGATGCTGTCCGGTGTTTCGTTGACCAACGAGAAGAGCTATCTGATCGGCAAGTTCGCGCGCCTTGCGTTGCACACCGCGAACCTCGATTACAACGGCCGGTATTGCATGGTGTCGGCGGGGTCGGGCAACAAGAAGGCGCTCGGCGTGGACCGCGCACCCAACCCGTGGAGCGACATCCCACTCGCCGATGTCGTCTGGGTCGCGGGATCGAACGTCGCCGAGACGTTCCCGATCACGACGAGCTACATCTGGCGGGCACGCGATCGGGGGGCGCGCCTCATCGTCCAGGACCCCCGTGTCGTCCCCCTCGCCCGGACCGCCGACCTTTTCCTTCCGGTACGTCCCGGCAGTGATTCAGCGTTGTTCGGTGCTGTCCTGCACGAGCTGATCCGCCACGATTGGCTCGACCACGAGTTCATCGACGAACACACCGTCGACTTCGATCTCGCCGCCGCCGCCGTCGCCGACATGACCCCGGCGTGGGCCGCGGACATCACCGGTGTTCCCGCGGCGCGGATCGAGGAAGCCGCGGAGATCTGGGGCACGGCCGCGACCGGAATGATGCTCCACGCGCGGGGCATCGAGCAGCAGGTGAAGGGTGTCGACAACGTGCTCGCCGCCATCAACCTCGGGCTCGCCACCGGCAAGTTCGGCAAGCCGGGATGCGGCGTGTCGACGATCACCGGTCAGGGCAACGGTCAAGGCGGTCGGGAGCACGGCCACAAGTGCGATCAGCTTCCCGGCAACCGCGACATCACCAACCCCGAACACCGCGCGTACATCGCCAAGGTGTGGGAGTGCGAAGAGAGCGAGATCCCCGGCAAGGGCATCCCCGCCCTGGAGATCATCGAAGAGATCCACGCGGGCACCATCAAGGGCTTGCTGTCGATCTGCTTCAACCCGGTCGTCTCCTCGCCCGACACCAACTTCACCGCCGAGGCGCTCGACAAACTGGAGTTCTACGCGGTCATCGACTTCTTCCTGTCCGAGTCCGGGCAGCACGCCGATGTCGTACTGGCCGGCTCGCTTCACGAGGAGGATGAGGGCACCACGACGAGTGGCGAAGGCCGCATCATCAAGATCAACGCCGCGGTCACCCCGCCCGGTGAGGCGCGGCTCGACTGGCAGATCTTGCTCGACATCGCCGAGCGGCTCGGCAAAGGCGAACACTTCCACTACGACAACACCAAGGAGATCTTCGACGAACTCCGGCTGGCGTCGGCAGGCGGCACCGCCGACTACCTGGGCGCAACGTGGGAACGAATCGAAGCCGAGCACGGGCTGTTCTGGCCCATCCCCGAGGTCGGCCACCCCGGCACCCCTCGGCTGTATGAAGGCGGGAAGTTCTACTTCCCCGACGGAAAGGCCCGCTTCCACGGCATTGCGTGGCGCGAGTCTGCCGAGGTCGTCGACGACGAGTATCCGATCTGGCTCACCACCGGTCGCGTGGTCAGCCAGTACCTGTCGGGCACCCAGACCCGCCGGATCGCGTCGCTCGTCGCCCAGTACCCCGAGCCACTCTGCGAGATGCATCCCCGGCTCGCCGACCAGCTCGGAGTGGTCGATGGCGATCTGGTGACCGTCACCTCACGGCGTGGTGACATGACTCTCCCGGCGAACGTCGTCAACACCATCCGACCCGACACCGTGTTCATCCCCTACCACTGGCCAGGCGGCAAGGCCGCGAACCAGCTCACCCTTCGCGCCGTCGATCCCATCTCGAAGATGCCAGAGTTCAAGGTCGCCGCTGTGCGCATCGCCAGAGCCGGCGGCACGTCGGTGACGATCGACGCCCGAGAACTGCACCTGACGGAAGGCCTGTCATGAAAAGGTCGCGCTACGGCATCGATGACAGCCCGATCTTCGTCATCGATCAGAGCCGCTGCATCGGATGCGAGGCGTGCGTCCAGGCGTGCGAGGAATGCGGCACACATCGGGGCAAGTCCCTCATCCACCTCGAACGCATCGACCGCGCCACCTCGACACAGACGGCACCGATGGTCTGCATGCACTGCGAGGACCCCACGTGCGCCAACGTGTGCCCGGCGGACGCGATCAAGCAGACCGAGGGCGGGATCGTGCAATCCGCACTCAAACCGCGTTGCATCGGCTGTTCGAACTGCGTCATTGCGTGTCCGTTCGGTGTCCCCAAGTACGTCGCCGAATTCGACCAGATGATGAAGTGCGACATGTGCACCGATCGCACGTCGGACGGCTACGCACCCATGTGCGCGTCGGTGTGCCCCAGCGAAGCGCTCTGGTACGGCACGCCCGAGGAGTTCCGCGACACCCGCAGCGGATCACTCCTCGACAACTGGCTGTTCGGCCGCCAGAACGTCCACACCAAGGTCTTCACCGTCGTCGACGACCTCGCCGGCGGGCCACTCGACGCGCTGAGTACGGCAACCGGAACGTGGCTTGACGACCCCTTCGGTCTCGAGGCGGCGCGATGACCGACACCGAGCCGACACCGGTCGAGGCGCCGACCTGGAAACGAGACTTCCCCTACGAGGCAGCTGCGGAGGAGGACGTGACGCGCCGCGAGTTCGCCCGCTACCTCGTCGCCGGAGCCGGGGCCATGGCCGCCGGGAACGTTGGCTTGGCCATTTGGACCCAGCTGCGCACCATCAACACCGGCGAACCGACGGCGATCGTTGCTCTCGACACCGTCGCCGTCGGCGACACCCACCTGTTCAGGTATCCATCGGCCGATGAACCGGCCATCCTGGTCCGCCTCACCGACCACGACATCGTCGCGTTCAGCCAGAAGTGCACTCACTTGGGATGCGTCGTCTTCTACGAAGCCGACGAGCATCGGTGGCATTGCCCGTGCCACGAGGGCAACTTCGAAGCGCGTACAGGCGCCGTCATCTCGGGACCACCCACCCGTCCCCTCGGACGGATCAACGTCGAGGTTCGCGACGATGGGATGATCTGGGCGCTCGGCGCGACCAAGTGAGAACCTCGGAGCATTCGCGCCGGGCCTCATCCGCGCTGGTCCTGTACGTGATCATTCTCGTTGCGTTCCAAGTGTTCCTCATCACCGTCGCCGTCGAAGGCTTCGAAACCGGTAACCGCCGACTCGCCTGGGCGACCGCCGCTGTCTCCGTCGGACTCGCCGGCGCATCCGCCACGCTGCTCAGGTACTTCCGTCCGTGACCGCCAGGGCCACCACAGCCGACGTTGCGCCGAGTACGCCGATCTCCCGTTTGTTCCCGGGGTACTTCGCCCTCGTCATGGCGACCGGCATCATCGCCGTCGCCGCCACCCAACAGAAGATCCAATGGTTGGCCGATGCCCTGTACGCGATCGCCGCGGTCGCCTACATCGTGCTCGTCATCCTCACACTGATCCGTCTGCTCGGCTTCCGGCAAGCGTTCTTCGACGACATCAGGAGTCATGCCAAAGGCTTCTCGTTCCTCACCACCGTCGCCGCGACCAATGTGCTGGGCAGTGCGTCGGCAGTGGTGCACGGCTGGTGGGGCCTGGCGTGGGTGCTGTGGTGGGTCAGCCTGGGCATGTGGATCATCCTCCTCTACAGCACGCTCATCTCGGTCGTGCTCGGCGGCCCCAAGCCAGGACTGGGGGCCGGGATCAACGGCACCTGGTTCCTCCTCACAGTGTCCACCGAGTCGATCGCAGTGCTCGGTGCGCTCCTACTCCCCCGTCACCCCAGCGACGCCCTCGCCTTCACGTGCCTCGCCGCGTTCCTTCTCGGCATCGTGCTCTACCTCATCGTGATGACCATGGTCTTCCTGCGATGGACGTTCAACGAACTCGAACCCACCGAGGCCGACCCCCCGGCGTGGATCGCCGCCGGAGCCGTCGCCATCACCGTCCTCGCCGGCTCCAATCTCCTCATCGCTTCGGGCATGTCAGCACGACTGCTGCGGCTGGGACCCTTCGTCGAGGGACTCGTCATCCTCGCGTGGGCGACCGCAACGTTCTGGTTCCCGCTGATGGTCGCGATCGGGGTCTGGCGACACGTCGTCCGACGTGTCCCGCTGCGCTACCACCCCTCGTATTGGGCCCTCGTATTCCCCCTCGGCATGTACGGGGCCGCCACCTTCAAGATGAGCGCTGCCACCAAATTCACCGCCATCGACTGGGCGCCCAAGGCGACTCTCGCCATCGCCCTCGTCGCGTGGACCGCCACTTTCGCCGGGCTCGTCCATCTCGCGTTCACCAGCGTGGCCCACTCCAAGGACACCCAGAGCGAAGGCAAGTAGTCAATCCGTAACTAGGCTCTCGATGGTGATCGGACCTGTCGCACCGGAATGGCTGCCGGTCGACCCGCCGCCCGATCGTCCGCAGCGAAGTCCGGATCGGAGACGGTTTCCGTCACCGGTGGTGTTCACATTGGCGACGGTCGCTGCTCTGTTCTTCGCCGTCCCGCTGCTGGCGTTGTTGATCCGGGCTCCGTGGTCGAAGTCACGCGAGCTGCTCTCCGCCCCCGAGGTTCGGACGGCATTGTGGTTGTCGTTGGAGTGCTCGTCGGCCGCGACCGTTCTCGCCGCGCTGTTCGGGACCCCGTTGGCGTGGGTGTTGGCGAGGTTCGACCTTCCGGGCACACGGTTGGTGCGAACATTGGCGACCCTGTCGATGGTGCTTCCGCCGGTCGTGAGCGGTGTCGCATTGTTGTTGGCGTTCGGCCGCCGGGGTGTCCTCGGCCGCTTTCTCTCCGACTGGTTCGGGGTGCAGCTGCCCTTCACCACGCTGGGTGTGATCATTGCCGAGACCTTCGTCGCGATGCCGTTTCTGGTGATCACGTTGGAGGGCGCGTTCCGCACTGCTGATCACCTCGTGGAGGAGGCGGCGTTCACGCTGGGGGCGAGCCGGTGGACCGCGTTTCGGAGGGTGACGTTGCCCGCCATCGCACCCTCGATGGTCGCGGGTGCGGTCTTGGCATGGGCTCGGGCGATCGGTGAGTTCGGCGCGACGATCACGTTCGCAGGGAACTTCCCGGGGAAGACCCAGACCATGCCGCTGGCTGTGTATCTGGCGTTGGAGACCGACCCCGACGCCGCGATCTTGCTCAGCCTGGTGCTGGTTGCGGTGTCGTTTTGCGTGTTGTTCGGGTTGCGGTCGCGTTGGTTATCCGGTCTGAGCGGCGGCTGGCGATGACACTGCAGGCGAACATCAACTTCGGGATCGGGGTGCTCGATCTCGCGGTGGTCCTCCACGCCGAACCGGGCGAGACCGTCGCAGTGCTCGGACCGAACGGTGCCGGGAAGTCGACGCTGTTGCGCTGCTTGGCGGGGTTGAACCGCCTCGACGCCGGACGGATCGTGCTCGATGACGTCGTGCTCGATGAGCCGAGCAAGTCGGTGTTCGTGCCGCCGCAACGAC
>JBBQLA010000115.1:0-7050 GCA_038327485.1 Acidimicrobiales bacterium | reverse complement strand
GACGACAGCTGGTCCGGTTCGGTGGGAACCGCTCGGCGGAGGCGCATCGCGTCGATGGCTGAGCGGCGGCAGATCGTGAGCAACCAGGTGCGGACCGACCCGAGGCGCTCGTCGAAGGAATCGGCATGACGCCATGCTCGCTCGAAGGTCTGTTGTGCCACGTCCTCGGCGATTCCGACATCACGGCACACCATCAGTGCCAGCCCGTACACCTGCGACTGGAACCTCCGCACGAACACCGTGCACGCATCGGGATCGTCGAGACCGACCGCAGCCAGCAACGAGGCATCGGTCAGCCGTTCGGTTCGCGACGTCCACATCACGTTCGAACATACGACCGGCAGGCGAAAATGGATTGCTCGATCATTTCGAGCGGAACAAGAAAATCCAACTTCGTCCCGCTCACGTAGGTTCAGTCATCACTGTCGCTTCGGAGGAATTCCATGAACGCTCGCGCGCTGCTCGTCGTCGGACTGTTGGTGGCGGTGCCCGCCTGCGGTGACTCGACCACCGGTACCTCCACCGCTCGGCCGAAAGCGACCACGACGGTCGCCGCCAGCACGGACGCGTCCACCACGACGCAGCCGGCCGGCACTGCCGGCGGTGACGCCACCGTGCGCTTGGTCGACTCCCCCTACGGGAAGATCCTGACTGACGGCGACGGCGTGACCCTGTACCTCTTCACCAAGGACTCCGGCACCGTGAGCGCGTGCAACGGGGGATGTCTCAACGCGTGGCCGCCGGTCGTGGCGAGCGACACGCCGACCGCGGGCGCCGGGCTCCACACCGAGGACCTCGGATCGATCACCCGTGAGGACGGTACGAAGCAGGTCACCTTCCACGGTCACCCCGTGTACACCTACGGCGGCGACAGTGGCCCCGGCGAGTTCACCGGTCAGGGCAGCGGCGGGAGCTGGTTCGTGATCGGCGCAGATGGCAAGGCCGTCAAGGCCGAGACGGGAGCGGGATCGGGCGCCGGTAGCACGACCGTGAAGTCCGGCAACGGCTACTGATCAGCCGGATCGGCGTCGATCGACTCGATGTCGGGCTCGAGCTGCGGTTCCGTGAGGTCGACCATGACCTGAGGGAACACCTCGGCGGCCATCTCGGCATCGGCGTAGACCACCCGATCACGGCCCAGCTCCTTGGCTCGCATGAGTCCGGCATCGGCAACGCGGATGATGGCGTCGACATCGGCGGCCACCGAGCTGTGCGCCACGCCATAGCTGCAGGTGAATCGGGGCAACAGCGAACTCGCCACGGCCGACTCCAATGCCCCACGCATTCGCTCGACCACCTCGATCGAACGAGCGATCTCCATCTCCGGATACACCAGCACGAACTCTTCACCGCCGAAGCGGGCGACGATGTCTCGACCGCGGACGTTCTCCTGCAGCACCCCGCTGAACAACTGCAAGGCCCGGTCGCCGATCTCGTGGCCATACGAGTCGTTCAGATCCTTGAAGTGATCGAGGTCGGCCACGATCAACACGAACGGCGTGGAGGTACGCAGCAGATCGCTGAGGGACGATTCGAGGAATCGACGATTGGCCAGCCCGGTCAGGGTGTCGGTCGACGCCTCGAGCATGCTCGATGCCAACGTGCGCATCGATCCCATCCGTGTGCCGGCCTGTCGCGACAGCGTGACCAGCGGCTGGGTGACCGATGCGGACGGAGGATCTCCGACAGGGCCCGTGGCGTGCAGCACGCCCATCACCCCAGCGCCGGCGTTGATCGGAATACAGGTCGCCGAGCACGGCCCGGTCGGACGATCTCGCAGATGTGGGCACGCGTTGAGCTCGTCGGGGTCGTTGTATACGACCGTCTGACCGAAGCGGATCGCCACGCAGGTTCCGCTCTCGACGACCGGACAGTTGGGCGCTCCGGCAACCGGGTTGCGGGCTCGCTGGTGCATCTGGTGATCGGCACCGTCGGCGTAGAGGAACTCGGCGGGCACATCGGCCACCAGGATGCCGAGTGCGCGTTCGGAGATGCGGTGGACATCGGCTTCGGTGGGGGCCAGATCGAGCGCCTCCGCGATCACCCGCATCTGGGTGCCACGATCCGCCTCGTCCTGCAGTGTTCGGAGCCGCGACGCGACACCATCGGCGAGCACGTTGAACGATCTGGCCAATGTGCCCACGTCGTCAGAGTCGGCTTGCGCCCGGACGTGCAGGTCACCGTCACCGAAGCGCCGCATCACCGAGCCCACTTGACGGAGAGGTCGCACGATCGATCGGGCCACGACGATTCCCGCGACTGCCGTCACCAGCAACGACACCCCCGCGGCGACGACCACGCTGATCAACACCACGCGGTCGCTGTGTGACCGACCTCGGCTCACCCCGATGGCCACTGCCGCGATGGCCGCCTGGAACAGCACGGCGGGTACGACCACCGTCGCCACGCGTGCGTTGATCGAACGGCTCACGAGGCGACCAACCGGCGCGAAGCGACGCGCAGCGCGCCACCAACGACACCTCGGCTTCCCAGCACCCACGAAAGGGTACCAAAGTGAGTGAAATCGGCTGGGTGTTCGATCGATGGTGAACGGGGTTCGAGAATCCGCGCTGGCTACCGTGTTCCCCGATGGGCTGCCAAGGTGACGAGTCGCGATGACTGACCCGACCAACGAGTTGGTCGAGGAGGTCGACCGCGACGGTCACGTGCTTCGTGTCGTGGGTCGCTCGATGATGCGCGCCGAACGGCTGCGGCACCGATCGGTGTTCATCGCGATCGTGAGTTCCGCCGGTCAACTCCTGGTGCACCAACGCTCACCGTTCAAGGACATCAACCCCTCGTACTGGGACATCGCCTGTGGAGGTGTCGTGTCGGCCGGCGAGGACTGGGAGACGGCGGCTGCGCGCGAGCTCGCCGAGGAGGTCGGAGTGCACGGCGTGGCGCTCGTCGACCTGGGCGGCGAGGTGTACGACGACGTGATCAGCCTGCAGGTCGCTCGCTGCTACCTGGTGCACACCGACGGCCCGTTCAACTTCGCCGACGGAGAAGTGATCCAGGCTCATTTCGCCGGTTCGAGCGAGGTCGCCGAGATCATCGCCTCCGAGTCGGTGTGCGCCGACTCAGTCGCGTTGATCCTCCCTCGCATCCGCGATCTGTTGACCTGACCGGGGACCCAACCATTCTGAGTGTCACACCCCCTGACGATGATGGACGCATGGTCATCAACACCGCTCTCCCTCCGGCTCGCAGGGTCATCACGCTCACCGATCCGCTCCGCCGCCACCGCTGCGAGGTGGCACGTTGGGCATTGGCGTCGGGCAGGGTGCTCAACCTCGACGCACTGACCATCGTGCTCACGGCTCGAGCGGGCCAGCATCTGCGCTGGACGACCGATGACGTGTCGGTGTTCCTGTGGTCCACCGCAACCCTCACCTGCGCTGAGCTGGGCATCGAACTTCCCGCCTCGACGGCGGAGACGCTGTGGTCCTACCTGCTCTTCCTGTCCGAGGCCGGCGCACTGCAGGGCGACTCGCTCGTCGATCTGCAACTCGAGCTGTCGGAGTGCGCGGGGCTCAACCGGGCCGGTCGACTCCGTCACCCTGCCAGCTCACGCCGCACCGCCGATGTGCACGCGTTCCGTCAACGCCGACGAGCCTGATCGACGTCAGGAGATGGCGAAGAACTTGAGGATCTGACTGGTCGCATCGAACAACGGAGCGACCGGCCAGACGTGATCCAAGCCGGCGATGCTCATCAGCCGAACGGTCACATCGTTGGTACAACCGGACCAGGTCGTGGTCGTGACCGCGCCATCGGTGCTGGCGGTCGAGGTCGGTGAGCACCCTTCCGCCGTTGCCAACGCTGACATCGCCGCCGGCACCGCGTCGAAACTCACTCCCAACACGGTCGAGATCAATGACGCTCCACCTCGATAGGGAACGGTGTGGTCGTCGAGCCCGTGAATCTGCATGATGCTGATCGGACGAGCCGGCTGACAGCCCGCCACCGAAGTGCCCGCCACAGAAGCCGCCCCGGCGATCCGATGGGTGCCCGTGCAGAGGTACTTGTAGGTCATCATCCCCCCGTTGGACCCTCCGACCATGAATACCTTGTCCATGTCCACGTCGGTCCGCGCGGAGATCTGATCGAGGACCTTGTCGATGAACGCGACGTCGTCGATGCCGGCCTGTTGGGCAGGAGCGCAGCAACCTCCTGCGTTCCAGCTCGAGAGCACCCCGGCCGGCGCCACCACGATGAACCGATGCCTCACCACCGCAGCCGACCATCTGGCGTTCGCGATGGCGATGGCAGGGGTCTCGGTGAGGCCATGGATCACCACGACCACCGGCAGCCTCTCGCCGGCTGCGATGTCGGGTGGCGCCACGATCGTGCAGCTGCGATCACCGATGGGGAAGGGCGCTGGAATGGCGGCGCACCCCGAGTACACCGCGCCGGCCGCATCGGAGTTGGGTTTCGAGGTGGTCGACGCGCCGTCCCGCGAGGACGGCGTGGTGGTCGAACCGCCAACCGCCAACGAGGTCGACGGGGTCGGACCGACGGCAGTGCCCGACGTGCCCGAGCTCACCACCGCCGCCGCGATCAGCGCGACGACCAGGACCGCCAGCGCGATCGACACCCCGAACCACGGACCACGACCCTTCGCAGCCGACGGCTCGCGTTCATGCTGACTGAACGGCGACACAGCAAGGAATGGTACGCATCGGATCGGACGTGTCAGATCGCGGTCGCCTCGAGCCGACTCCTCACCTCGGTTATCTGACGGGTCGTCAGGTATCGTGCCGACGTGCTGCTGGGTGATACCGACGACGACGCCAACTTCCGTGCGGAGATCCGAAACTGGATGGCGAGCAACTTGGTGGGCCAGTTCGCACAGCTCAAGGGCCGCGGTGGCCCGGGCGACGAACACACCCTCGTGCCCGAGCGCATGGAGTGGGAGCGCCATCTGGCCACCGGCGGGTGGACCGGCGTGGCGTGGCCGACCGAGTACGGCGGTCGTGGCCTGCCACTGAGCCAGCAGGTGCTCTTCCACCAGGAGTACGCCCGCGCCGGGGGCCCTGGTCGCGCCGGGCTCGTGGGCGAAGGCCTCCTCGGCCCGACCCTCATCGCCCTCGCCTCCGAGGAGCACAAGCAACGCTTCCTGCCCGGGATCATCGCCGGCACCGAGTACTGGTGTCAGGGCTATTCCGAGCCGAATGCCGGCAGCGATCTGGCCAACGTGCGCACCTCGGCACGGCTCGACGGCGACGAGTGGGTCATCAACGGTCAAAAGGTCTGGACATCGCTCGCTCAGTGGTCTGACTGGTGCTTCGTCATCGCCCGCACCGACCCCGCCAGCGAGCGCCATCGCGGACTGTCCTACCTCCTCGTCCGCATGGACACTCCGGGTATCGATGTGCGGCCGATCCGCCAGGTCACCGGCACGGCAGAGTTCAACGAAGTGTTCTTCGACGAGGTTCGCACGCCCGCCGATCTGGTCGTGGGCTCGGTCGGCGACGGCTGGAAGGTCGCCATGGGCACGCTGGCCTTCGAACGTGGCGTGCTCACGCTCGGCCAGCAGATGGCCTTCGAACACGAGTTCCAACTGATCGTGGCGACCGCCCGACGCACCGGCACCATCGATCACGCGCCGACCCGGCAAAAGCTGGCCGATCTGGCCATCCGATTGCGCATCATGGGCTGGCACGCTCTGCGCACCCTGTCGGTCGACGAGCACGTCGAACTGGTGCCAGAGGCGATGATCGGCAAGTTGTATTGGGCCAATCTTCACCAGGACATGGGCGAAGTTGCAATGGACGTTCTCGGCTTGGAGGCCACGGTGACCGCAGGTGACTACTCCGACGACGAAGGGCTCGAGGCCCTGCATCGTCTCTTCTTCTTCTCACGCTCTGACACGATCTACGGCGGCTCGAACCAGATCCAACGCAACATCATCGGCGAGCGCGCCCTGGGGCTCCCTCGATGAGCCCGAGCGTGGCAGTCCCCACCGAGCCCCCTGCTCGGGGCCTCTTGGCCGGGAAGACCGCTGTCATCACTGCGGCGGCCGGCACCGGCATCGGCTTCGCGCTGGCGCGACGCTGCATGTTGGAGGGCGCGACGGTGTTGATCTCGGACCTGCACGAGCGTCGACTGGGCGAGGCCGCCGACAAGTTGGCCGAGGAGTGCGGCGCGCGACCCGCCACGTTCCTGTGCAACGTGACCGACGAAGAGACGGTGCAGGGCCTGGTGGCCGCATCGATCGCCGAGCTCGGACACATCGACATCTGGATGAACAACGCCGGCCTCGGCGGCAACGCCGCGGTGCATGAGATGAGCGACGACCAGTGGTCGGTGGTATTGGACGTGACGCTCACCGGAACCTTCCGGTGCATGCGCGCCGTCCTGCCGCACATGTACGCGCAGGGCTCAGGCGTGATCGTGAACAACGCATCGGTGCTCGGCTGGCGGGCCCAGGAGCTTCAGGCCCACTACGCGGCGGCGAAGGCCGGCGTGATGGCATTGACCCGCTGCTCGGCCATCGAGGCCGCACCGCACGGTGTGCGCGTCAACGCGGTGTCTCCGAGCCTGGCCATGCATCCGTTCCTGGCCAAGGTCACCCCCGATGGCCTCCTGGAGGAACTCGAGGCGCGCGAGGCCTTCGGTCGCGCCGCGGAGCCGTGGGAGATCGCCAACGTCATGGTGTTCTTGGCTTCGGACCTCTCGACGTACATGACCGGCGAGGTCGTGTCGGTCTCGAGCCAACACCCGTGACCACTCACGTCGACGGGCCGGCCGATCTGCTGGATCTCGTCGGAGCCGACCTGGGCGGCAGTGAGTGGACCGAGCTCGACGCGGCTCGGGCCGAATCGTTCGCCAGCGATGCTGTGACGGGCGACCGGTCCGGCGCCGAGGGCGCAGCGCCGCCCTACCTGCTGCTCTCGCTGGTCAATCTGTTCCTGCCCGAGTTGATCGTGGTCGACCACATGTCCATGGGCGTGAACGTCGGCCTCGAGCAGGTTCGCTTCCCCGCACCCGTTGCACCCGGCTCGTCGATTCGCGGTCGTGGTGAGGTGGTGTCGGCAGTCGAAGCGG
>JBBQLA010000114.1:0-7057 GCA_038327485.1 Acidimicrobiales bacterium | reverse complement strand
GGTCATCGGATCGATGTACCCGGCGTCGACGGTGATTCTGGCCCGCTTCGTGCTGCACGAACGACTGCAGCGCGTCCAGCTCGCCGGCCTGGCGCTGGCCGGAGCGTCGTTGGCGCTCGTGGCCATCGGCCGCTGAGCAATCAGGGCCGCGTCAGATGCCGTCGAGTTCGGTGAGCGCGCCGATGACCGGCTGGGCGAGCCGCAGTCGTTCGTCGTACCCGTCGTTCCACGGCAGGAGTCCGTTGCGGTCCGGCCACACGAACTGGCTCAATCGATACGTCGAGTCGCGATGGAAGTGCGATGCGCTGGCGAACATGTCGGCGTACTCGTCGACGTCCATGGGCAACATGGCGGCCGGGAGATCGTTGTCGAGCAGGCCGACGAACACTCCCTCGGGGATGGTGCCGCCGCCACCGAGGTACTCGGCCATCATGTCCATCAGCCCGCGGGCAGCCACTGGCTGGAGCCCGAAGATGACGACCTCGGGGTGGGCGTAGGTGAGCTCGAAACCGATGCTGTAGGTGTATCCGGGCGTCGGCGGGTCGTCTTGTGACGCCACTGGCTCGGCGCACCACCCGTTGGACTCCACGACCCACGCGATCTTGTCGTCGTGTTCCATGTCTCGGTCGGGGAAGACCTCGTTGCTCACATCGCGACCCTAGCCCTGGGCCAGGCGCGCCAGGCCGGCGCGATCGACCTTCAACATGGGAGTGAGGGGAAGGGTGTTGACCAGGACCAGCGCCTCGGGCAGCTTCCACGCCGCCAGCCGATCGCGGCCATGCTCGCGGAGCTGGGCCAGCGTGGGAACCGCGTCAGGATCGCGGACCACGACGACCGCCACGCCGATCTCGCCCATCACGTCATCCGGCCTGGGGGCGATGGCGAGTTCAGCCACGAGCGGATGATCCGAGAGCACCGCCTCGACTTCCGATGGAGCCACGTTGTAGCCGCCGCGGACGTACTGCTCCTTGATGCGTCCCCGCAGTCGGAACAGTCCGCGCTCGTCGACCAGGGCCAAGTCGCCGCTGTGGATCCAGCCGTCACGAATCGTGGCGGCGGTGGCCTCGGGGTCACGCCAGTAGCCCGTCATCTGCGACGGAGTGCGCAGGCACAGCTCGCCGATCTCGCCGGTGGGGACCTCGATCGACGTGCCGGGCTCGACGACGCGGGCGGTGACGCCCGGGCGAGGACGGCCGATCGAAGCCAACGCTTCGTCGTCGTCCGCGTCGAAGGCGGTTCCGATGCCGGTGCCGCCCGATTCGGTGCTGGAGTAGCGGATCGAATAGGCCGCTGCGAAACGGGCCTTGGCTTCGGCGACCAGCGCCGGAGGCGAGAACGCCCCGCCGACGATGAGTGTGTGGACACAGCGCAGGTCGAGCTCGTCGAAGCGTCCGCTTCGCAGGAGGAGGGCGATCTGCGGCGCTACGCCACCGATCGAACCGATGTGATGGCGGGCGACGAGTTCGAGGACGTCGTCAGCTCGCCACTTCGACAGGCCCAGCAGCGTGTGGCCACGCTGCAGGTACCAGGCCAGTTTGGTGGTGATGCCCACGTGTGCGAACTGCGTCGACATCAACATCGGACCACCACCGCCCCACTCGTCGGCCAACGAACCGAGGTCGCTGCGGCGAACGGCGTCGAGCTGTCGGTGGGTGAAGATCGCTCCCTTGGGTGTTCCGGTCGTGCCCGACGTGAAGACGATGGCGGCGACGCGATCGGCGTCGGGGGGCAACGCCGCGATCGGCGCCGCTCGGGGCAATTCGTCATCGGGCCCGAGCACGACGGTTGGGTCTGCCGACTCGATCAGACGAGCCTGTTCCACCTCGGCCAGCGACGGATTGATGCCGACTGCGATGGCACCGACCTTCGAGATCGCCGCCGCGGCCACCAAGTAGTCGGCGTCGGACGGGCGGTTGAGCACGACTCGGTCGCCGATGCGAACCCCGGCATCGGCCAGGCCGCCGGACACCTCATCGCTGTGGTGGTCCAGCTCCGCGAAGGTGAGCGAACCGCCCGGACCGTCCCACGCGACGCGGTCACCAAACTGTCGTGCCGCGCCCCGCACGACCACATCGAGCGACGTCTGGTCAACCACCGCAGAACCCTAGGCTGCCCTCGTGAAAGGCCTCGACGGTGACGCAGCGCTCGAGCTCGTCAGGAGAGTCTCGCTGGGCTTCCCCGAGACGTCGGAACGGCTCAGCCACGGTGCGCCGACCTTCTTCATCCGCGACAAGAAGTCATTCGTGATGTTCCACGACGACCATCACGGTGACGGCATCGTCGGCATCTGGTGTGCCGCGCCGGCCGGAGCGCAGGCGACGCTGATCGATGCCGAACCATCGGTGTTCTACCGGCCGGCCTACGTGGGACATCGCGGCTGGTTGGGCGTGCGACTCGATCGTGAGCTCGATGCCGACGAAGTCGAACGGATCATCGAGGACGCCTATCGCTGTGTGGCGCCAGCCGCCTTGCTGAAGCTGCTCGATCGGTAGCTCGGATCAGTAGCCGTCGGCCGGCTTCCACAGATCGAAGCGAAGTCCGGTGGGGTCCTCGCACTCTGCTCCGCCGCCCGATTCGGACTCACTGAACCTGATCACTGTGCCACCCAGCTGGGTCACCTTGGCAGTCGATTCGGCGAGGTCGCGCACCCGGAAGTACGGGTGGATGAGTTCGGTCGGCGCACCGTCAGCACTGGCGTGCAAACCGAAGGGAACGATCGAGCTCTCGACGTGACGGGCTCGACCCCCATCGGGTGAGTCGTTGGGCTCGGCGAACTCCCAACCGAACAGGCCACCGAAGAACGAGGCGGAGGCTTCGAGATCGTTCACGTTGATGACGTAGTAGCCGACCTCGTTCCACAGATCCTCGGCTTGGGTGGAGTGCCCCGGCGTCGCTGCTTGCGCATCGCTCTCCGCGTCGGTCGACAGGTGCGTCTGGATACCCCAGCGGTGACCGAACGGGTCGAAGAAATACGCACCGCGGGCCCCGTAGAACTGGTCAGCCGGCTCACGCTCGCTGACCCCGCCCCGATCGAGCGCCGAGGCATAGGTCGCATCGACGTCGGACACGTACAACGTGATCGAAAGAGGTGTGCCCCCGAGGGTCGCCGGGCCGACGATTCCCATCTCGGGGAATTCGTCGGCCAAGTGGATGAGGGAGTCCTCGACCCGCAGTTCGGCGTGGCCGACGCGGCCGTCGTCCATCATGATCGGGTCTCCCGTCGACTCGAACCCGAGGACTTCGGTGTAGAAGACCATGGCGGCGGCAGCGTCGTTGACGATGAGGTACGGGACGATGGCCGGCGATCCGACCGGGCGGGGCGCGCGTGTGGACATGGGGGCTCCTGTTGCGATTGAGGTGATCGCGGTTGAGGTGATCGCGGTGGTGGCGGACGCGAGGCCGAGTTCGCCCTCGATGCGGCGGCGAAGTTCGGAAACGAAATCCTCCGATGGCCGAATCGGCTCCGGATCGAGGTGCAGGGCGTCGAACGGATCGGTCATGCGGTCACCTCGCCGTACGCGATGCGGAATGCGTGCTTGGCCCGAATGAGCAGGGCCTCGGTGGCGTGGGGAGTGCGATCGATCAGATCGGCGACTTGGCGGACCGGGAGTCCATCGAGGTACCGGAAGGTCAGTGCGGCTCGATGATGGGGTGCCAGCTGAGCGAGCGTGGCGTGGGCCGCAGCAGCGTCGATCTGCTGATCGGTCGGGTCGGTGGCCTCGGCAGGTTCGACCAGGTGCAGTTTGCGGTCCTCGCGTGCCAGCCGTCGCCAGTGATCGGCCAGCTTGTGACGGGCGATGCCGACGAGCCAGGCCACCGACACGTCGGCGACGGTCCCGGATTCAATGGTACGGACGGCGCCGAGGAAGGTCTCCGAGGTGAGGTCTTCCGCCGTCACGTCATCGGGGGTGCGGCGACGGAGGTAGCCGTAGACCTCGTCGACGCCGGAGTCGTACAACGCGAGCAGAGCGGCGCCCTGATCGAGGTGGAACGGCTCACGACTGCTCACGGCAGGTTCATCGTTCCCACTCCTCGAACTCCAACGCAGAAATCCTGCGCCCATCCGGGGCCGGTCACAGGAGGTAGATGAGGCCGTCGCCGACGTCTCGCAGGGCGATGCCGGCGCTGGTCAATGCCTCGGCCCACGAACCGGTGTTCTCGGGGTCGTTCTGCTCCATGCCGTGATCGGCGATCACGATCACCGCCGTGGTGTCGAGCGCTCCGGCGGCCTCGACCGCCGCCATCACGTCGCCGATGCGGCCGTCACTGTCTCGCACCGCGGCCCGTGCCGCCACTCCGTGTGGCCCGGATTCGTGGCCCGCCTCGTCGGTCAACGCCAAGGCACACCAGCTGAGGACGGGAAGGGCGTTGCCGTCGCGTTGCTGCCACGCCTCGACCGTTTGAGTGGCGCTGGTGTGATCGATGGCCGACATGAAGCGGTACTGCTGACTGGCTGCGGCGGCGGCGAGGTCGACGTGGGGCAGCGACTCGACGTCGGGCATGGAGGGAATGTCGCCCGATCGCAGCAGGCCGAAGGAACTGAACGACGCGCCGGTGTCGCAGAACTCGAACGTGGCGGTGGTGAACGCACCCGGTCGGCATCGCTCGACGGCCTGGTACAGCGTTTCGACCTTAGGGTCGAGGTGCTGCATGGCCACGAACATCTGGTCCATCGCCAACAGGTCGGGCACGCGATCGACGCCCCGATCGAACCACGTGTTGTGCAGCACGCCGGAGTGTCCGGGATGAGCGCCGGTGACCTCGGTGGTGTGATTGGCGAGCGTCGCGGTCGGCAACGAAGCGATCATCCCGTGGCGATAGGCCGTGCCCCGCGCCACCAACTCGGCGAGGTGCGGCGCTTCGCCCGACTCGATGACGTCGTGGAGCAGATTGGCGTTGCATCCGTCGAGCAGGAAAACCACCACGTGCTCGGCGCGCTCGCCGGTCAGCACCGCGGTCTCGACGTCGCCGTCCTGGCGCCGCAACAGGGCATCGTCGCGGCGCTCTCCGGTCGGCCCGACGCCTTCGGGGTGAGCATCGATTCCCAGCAGCGCGGCCACCGTCGGCGCCACGTTGACCGTGCGGGTGGACCGGTCGACGAAACCGTCGTGGCGAACCCCGGCGCCCGCGACGATGAACGGAGCCCGACCTTGGGTCACGCCCAGCGATCCGTGTTGGCCGAAGTGTGAGTCGAAGTGGTGCGATGACGTGTGGCCGATGACCAGGTCGGGCGCGTGGCGGCCGTCGAAGAACTGGGCGATGGAGTCGCGGGCGTGGGGATAGGCGTTGTCGGTGCGGTGAGGGAACAGCGACTCGCTCTCGTGTGCGTGGCCCACGAATCGGTCGGCGGTGTCGACAGCGATCGGATCGCGACCGGCCACCTCGACATCGTCGTAGCGGTAGCGGCCGTCGACCTCGACTCGACGGAAGGTGAGCGACCCGTCGACCGCAGTGACGCGGTACTCATTCGGCTCGGGATGGGTCAGCACCAGCTCGACCTCGCGTTCCAACGCTCCGTCGGTCAGCAAGGCGGTGATCGTCTCGATGGCTGATCGCTGTTCGTCCGTCTGGCGTTCGTCAGTCCACATGGCGCCATTGTCGACCAGAATCGGCCGCCACAGCAGCCACGACAGCCACGTCGGACCAATTGTGAGGCGAACAATGAACGAATCCTTCGGACCCGACGTCGTGTTGCTCGAGGGCACCGTCGCCCTTGTGACCGGTGGTGCCCAGGGCATCGGTGCCGCCAGCGCGCTCACGCTGGCTCGTTTCGGTGCTGACATCGCCATCTGCGACAAGCTCGACGAGCCGATGGCCGATGTGGTCGCCGAGATCGAGGCGATGGGTCGAACCGTGACCAGCGCGCATCTCGACGTGCGTCACGACGAACCGGTTGCAGCGTTCCTCGCTGACGTCGCGACCCGACACCAGCGGCTCGACATCGTGGTCAACAACGCCGGCGGCGGGTTCTTCGCACCGTTCCTCGATGTGAGCACCAAGGGTCAGGCCGCGCTCATCGCCGAGAACTTCACCCAGGTGGCGTCGATGACCCGGGCCTGCGTCCCCCTCATGACCAGCGGCGGGTCGATCATCAACGTCACCTCGATCGAAGGTCATCGGGCCGGGCCGGGATTCGCCATCTACTCGGCGATGAAGGCCGCAGTCGAGAGCCTGACCAAGACGTTGGCCCTCGAGCTGGCCGACCACCACATCCGGGTCAACTCGGTGGCGCCCGACATGATCCCCACGCCGGGCGACGCCGATCTGGTCGCCGACTCCGGAGCCACAGCCGGGACCTACCACCAGCCATGGCCCATCGGCGGCACCACCTGGGACTGCGCCGCTGCGGTGTTGTTCCTCGCCGGCCGCCTGTCGTCGTTCATGACCGGATCGACGCTGCACGTCGACGGCGGTACCTACGCTGCATCGGGGTGGACCCGACGCGACGGCGGCGGCTGGAAGTTGTGACCGCTACTCGCTGAGTTTGCAGCCCTTGGGGGCGGTGACGGGGTTGCACTGGGCTTGCAGGGCACCCGGCAACGCCGCTGTGTATCCGTCGGGGGCCGGCTCACCGGAAGGGAAGTCCGAGTGCACGATCTGTGCGCCCGACTTCATGGCGGCGTCACGCTGGGCCGGCTCGGCCGGAGCCGTGATGTTGAGGTCGGCATCGGCTCGGGTGCGCACGATGTAGCCCTTCTTCACGTTCGCAGCGATCTTCGGGCTGGTCGGGTCGTTCACGATGAACAGCGCGCCGTCGGGTCGGTCGAAGCCCTCAGTGGTGAAGGCGACCCGACCCTTCAGGGAGTCATGTCCGGCGAGGTAGGCGTCGATGCTGGGACCCGAGCTGTCGAGGAAGAACATCATCTTTCCTCGCACCGAGTCGATGCTGGGCCACCCAGTGGTGGTCACGGCGGTACTGAGATCCTTGGCCGAGCCTCGCACCTCGTCGGGGGTGAGCAGCTTCGAACCGAGCGTGTCACGGAGTTCGGTGTCGAGTCCGTCCAGCTCGGTCGCGCCCCACGGGGTCACCGGGGTGAGGTCGAACGGCTTGGGCAGG
>JBBQLA010000113.1:0-7058 GCA_038327485.1 Acidimicrobiales bacterium | reverse complement strand
CGCCGTCGACCACCGCCTCGACCTGCGCGCCGAACACCTCGGAGATCTCGGCTGCGGTGGACGGCGTCGGTCGCCCCGCCAGGTTGGCGCTCGTCACCGCCAGCGGACCGGACCGCACCAACAGACTGCGCAGCCCGTCGTGGTGTGGGCATCGGATCCCGACCGTCGAACGGTCGCCGCCGAGACGAGCATCGAACCCGTTCGACCGTGGGACGACCAGGGTGAGACCTCCCGGCCAGAACCGCTCGGCAAACCGCTGCGACACCGGACCGAACATCCCGATCTCGGCGGCCTGTTCGACATCCGCCACCAACACGGCGATCGGCTTGGTTCGGTCCCGACCCTTCAGGCGGAACAATGTGTCGACCGCCTCGGCGTGAGACACCAACCCACCGACGCCGTAGACCGTGTCGGTCGGCACCACGACGAGTCCGCCGCGAGCGAGCGCCGCCAACACTTCGACCCAGTCGTCCGGAGCGAGCACATCATCGAGAGCGGCCATCACGTTCGAAGCTACCGTGGCGCCGCTGACGGGCGACAGGCCCGGCATCGAAGGGGGAAGCCATGCGGGCAGCGGTGATGCGTGACGGACGGCTGGTCACCGACGAGGTGGCGGATCCGCGACCCAAGGCGGGCCAACTGCTGACCCGGGTGTTGGCCTGCGGGATCTGTGGCAGCGACCTGCACGCTCTGGCCCACGGCGATCGCATGGTCGAGATGACCGAGCTGGCGAGCCGGGACGAGCCGATGATGTTGTCGATCATGGACCTCGACCGCGATGTGGTCATGGGCCACGAGTTCTGTTGCGAGGTCATCGAAGTGGGCGAGAACGTGGGCAACGCCACGGTCGGCGACATCGTGGTGTCGATCCCGATCCTGTTCGACCCGTCGGGCATCCAGTCCCTGGGCTATTCCAACGACGCGCCCGGAGGCTACGCCGAGCTCATGGTGTTGTCCGACCCGCTGTCGATGAAGGTGCCCAACGGCCTCGACCCCAAGCTGGCCGCGCTGACCGAACCGATGGCGGTGGGCCTGCACGCCGTGCGGAAGTCCCGCTACTCGCCGGGCAAGTCGGCGGTCGTCATCGGATGCGGCCCGGTCGGCCTCGCCATCATCGCCGCGCTCCGTCTCGAAGGTTGCGAGCGCATCGTGGCGGCCGACTTCTCTCCTCGGCGGCGCGAGTTGGCCACCCTCATGGGAGCGTCCGACGTCGTGGACCCGTCAGTCGAGCCGGCGATGATCGCCTGGCGTCGAGTCGATGGTCGGACCCAACCGATCCTGTTCGAAGCCGTCGGCGTGGCGGGCATGCTCGACGCCGCCATCATCGACGCCCCTCGATCCGCGCAGATCGTGGTGGTCGGCGTGTGCATGGAGCACGACACCATTCGACCGATGATCGCCGTCACCAAGGAGCTCAATCTGCAGTTCGTGCTGGGGTACGACCCCGCCGAGTTCGGAGAGACACTGCAACGCATCGCCGAGGGCCAGCTCGACGTCTCGGCCCTGATCTCCGGCACAGTCGACCTCGACGGAGTGGCGGGCGCGTTCGAGGCGCTGCGCGACCCCGAGCTTCACGCCAAGATCCTCGTGATTCCTGGCTGAGAGTTCGGCGTCGCGAGCTTCGTTGAACGGTTCAGGGACTGCCTTCACGTGCCGATGGAGGGAGGTGGCCACTGCGACCAAACTCACCTGCCAGAGCTGTGGAGCCAAGAGCTCCTCGGAACTCACACGCTGTCGCGTGTGTACACGGCCGCTACCTCGTCCCATGTCGAGCACCCAAGCGGCGTTCGAGGAGGACCTCTACAGTCGGCCCATCCGCCAGGGGAAACTGGCCATCGGCGACCTGCACCCGGTTGCCGTGGTGCTTCTGATCGTCGCAGTGATCGGCCTCGTGAACTACCAATTCCTCGGCTACGGCCCCGAATGGGCCCACAAGGCCACCGTGATTCCTGCCGGATCGAGCTGGCGTGGCTTCCAGGGCGAGGGATGGTCAGCCAGCCTGCCTCCGGACCTCGGCACCGACAGCGTCACCGGACCGACCGGAGCCATGCACCGCACCTGGGCCGGTGTCGATTCCCACTGGGACACCGTCGCCGGCGGCGGAACGTTGCCGCCCGCCGCAGCCCAACGAGCGGGCACCGACCTGGTCGCGGAAGTCGTGGTGGCCGTTGGCTCAGCACCCGCTGACACCACCGCCGTCGCCGCCCAATTGCTGACCGCAGCGCTGCCAGGCTCGTCGGTCTCCGACGTCGTTGCCACGATCGCCCCCAAGGACGCCCACGATCAGACGATCAACGTGACGGCGTCGTTCGACGGCGGCATCTCGGTGTCATCGCACGGCGGCGTATTGGCCCGCATCTACGTGGATGACAACACCTACTACCTGGTGAGCACCTTCACCAAGGACGGTAACGCCACCGACATCCACGACAAGCTGGTCACGGGGTTCACTGTCGCATCCGCGCGATGAGGGCACGGGGCCGGTCCGCCAGATCGACCTCCACGCGCGTGCTGGCGAAGCCGGCATCGATCGCCAACTGCTCGACCACCTGAGCGTGCGACGGAGCGATCTCCACCACCAAGGTGCCCTCGCTGCTCAACCAGGCGGGAGCGCTGGCCACGATGTGGCGGATGTCGTCGAGACCGTCTGCGCCGGCCCGAAGCGCTTCGATCGGCTCCCACTCCTCCACCTCAGGTGGCAGCGCATCATCGTCGGACACGTACGGCGGGTTGGACACGATGAGATCGATTCGACCTCGCAACCGCGCCGGGAGCTTGGTGAACCAGGCGCTCTCGACCACTGTCACCCGGGTGCCGTCTCGACCGATGCCCGCGGTGTTCGCTCGCGCCACGGCGGCGGCCTCCGCTGATCGCTCGACGGCCCACACGTTGGATCGGCGCCGCTCGACCGCGATCGACAGGGCGATGGCACCCGATCCGGTGCCGAGATCGACCACGTTGGTGGCGACGTCGCGCCCACCCAGGACGTCGAGCTCGGCGAGGGCCCACTCGACCACCTGCTCGGTCTCGGGCCGTGGGATGAGCACCCGTCGATCGACTGCCAGGTCGAGGGTGCGGAAGGACCAGTGGCCCAGCACGTACTGGAGCGGCTCGCCGGCCTGACGGCGGCCGACCATGGCGTCGAGGCGGGCAACACCGCGTTGCGATGCGGCGTTGTCGATGTGGCGGTGCCAGTCGTCGCCGTCGAAGCCCGACGCGTCCTCGCACAGCCACAACGCCTCGGGATCGGAGATGGTGGCGAGGAGCTCGTCGTGGATCTCGCGCCAGGTGACCGTGCTCGGTCCGGTGGCCGTCGAAACGCTCACTGGTCGTGCTCGGCCAACTGGCGGGTGCGCTCGTCGTGAACCAGGGCATCGCTGACCTCTCCCAGCTCGCCGGCCAGGACCTTGTCGAGGTTGTAGACGGTCAGGCCGATGCGGTGATCCGACACCCGGTTCTCCTTGAAGTTGTACGTGCGGATCTTCTCGCTGCGCCCACCGCCACCCACTTGAGAGCGTCGAGCATCGGACAGCTCGGCGGCTTGGCGTTCCTGCTCGGCCCGCAAGAGTCGGCTGCGAAGCACCACCATGGCTCGGGCCCGGTTCTGGATCTGACTCTTCTCGTCCTGCATCGACACCGTGGTGCCGGTCGGCTTGTGGGTGATCCGAACGGCCGAGTCGGTCGTGTTCACCGATTGGCCGCCGGGACCTGACGAGCGGTACACATCGATCTGCAAGTCGTTGGGGTCGATGTCGACGTCGATCTCCTCGGCTTCGGGCAACACGCTGATCGTGGCCGACGAGGTGTGCACCCGACCCTGGGATTCGGTGACCGGCACTCGCTGTACCCGGTGGGGGCCGGCCTCGAACTTGAGTCGAGTCCAAGCGCCGTCACCCAACACCCGGAATGTGATCTCGGAGTAGCCGCCGAGGTCGGACGGCGATGCCGACAGCACCTCCACCTTCCACCCCAATGTGGACGCCCACGCCCGGTACATCTCGTAGAGGTCCCGGGCGAACAGGTTCGCCTCCTCGCCACCCTCCGCGCCGCGGATCTCCATGATGACGTTTCGGCCGGCGTTGGGATCCGGAGGAAGCAGGAGCACCTTGAGCTCGTCGTCGAGCTCCACGATTCGCTGCTCGGCCTCGTCCATCTCGGCGCGCATCGCTTCGCGCTCGTCGCCGGCGGCATCGGCGAACAACTCGCGCGCCGACTCGAGATCGTCGGTGACGCTGGCGAGCTCCTCGGTGCGGGCCACGATCGGCTCGAGCTCCTTGCGTCGGCGCGACAGTTCGACCAGTCGCTTCTGATCCGACAGAACCGCGGGATCGCCGAGGAGCGCGTCGACGTCCGCGAGCTCGCGCACCAATCCTTGTAACCGTTCCAGCACCTCGACAACCTAGAGGGCGGCGGGCGGCAACGATTCGGGAGCGCCCCAGGGTGGCGGGACGGCGATGACGGTGGGCTCGATGCCGTACCACTCGCCGACCGACACCACCGACCCCGGCAGAGGCAGATCCGCGGGATGCACGATCACCATCGTCGCCTCGGGGTGTCGAGCACGGCGAGTGTCCTCGGCCAGCGGAACCACGTCCAGGTCGGCACCGACGGTGCACACCACCAGCACGGGCGCGCCGTCGACCTTGTGACCGATCGCCAGAGCGGGGTGGTCCTCACGCAGGTTCTGGCGGGCGACCGTCGTCTCGATGGGCGCCAACTCAGATACGCCGACCAACGCCGGCTCGGCCAACAGTTGGTGGCGAACCCAACGTTCCCGGCACAGCTGGCGCATCGGGTGAAACGGCGCGCCGGCGCGCCGATGGCCCTCGATCTGAGCGAGCACCGCGGCGATCGCCTCCGACGCTGACATCGAGGCGTGGGTCAGCCGAGCGATCTCGCGGTCGGACTTGCCGACCCCGACATCGAGCGCGCCGCCTTCGATGCGACACACCTCGAGGCCCAGCCACTCGCCCCGAATGATCCCGTGCTCGAGGATCACCTCGCATCCGGAGACCCGGATCGTCTCGACCAGCGAATCGACGTCCTGCGGGCCGTCCAACACCACCGGAAACGGCGCGCCCGCAACGATCGTTGCGTCATCGGTCGTCACCGTGACCGGCCGAGTGCACTGCGATGCCCGGCGGGCGAGATCGGCGGCCACTGATTCGTCGGTCCCCGACAACACCAGCTCGACCTGGTCAGCACCGGCGCGTCGCGCCCAGGCCAACACGCCGCCGAGTGAACGCGGGCCGGCCTCGTCGATCAGCACCCAGGCGGTGCCGGCGTCGAGGAGTGCCGCTCCACGCGGAAACGACCCGCCGGTCCGGTCACCCGGACCCGAGCGGGTCGTCACGATCGATCGAAGTTTGGCGGCTCGAAGTGAGCCGAGCTGTTCGGGGCTGAGTGCCACCGATCCGGCGCCGACTACTCGGCCGCCGCGCCCTTCTTGCGACGGTTTCCGTAGCGGCGCTCGAAGCGCTCCACGCGACCGGCGGTGTCGATGATCTTCATCTGACCGGTGTAGAAGGGGTGAGTGAAGGCCGAGATCTCGACCTTCGCCAACGGGTACGTCTCACCATCGAGTTCGATCGTGTCGTTGGTACGGATGGTGGAGCGTGTGAGCAGCGTGTCACCAGACGAAGTGTCCTGGAAGACGACGTAGCGGTACTCGGGGTGGATGTCCGGCTTCATAACGTGGTCAAGCCTATCTATGCGTTGGGTTGCTTGGCGATTTCGGCGAGGAACTCGTCGTTGGTGCGGAAGGCTTTGAGGCGGTCGATGAGCAGCTCGAGGCCCGCGCCGGACTTGCCCTCGGCGGCCATGCCCGACAGCAGACGACGAAGACGCCAGACCTGCTGGAGCTGCTTGCGGTCGAACAAGAGCTCCTCGTGACGGGTCGACGAGGCGTCCACGTCGATCGCGGGGTAGATCCGACGCTCGGCCATGCGACGGTCGAGACGGAGCTCCATGTTGCCGGTGCCCTTGAACTCCTCGAAGATGACCTCGTCCATCTTGGATCCAGTCTCGACCAAGGCAGTGGCGAGAATGGTGAGCGAGCCGCCCTCCTCGACGTTTCGGGCGGCCCCGAAGAACTTCTTGGGCGGGTACAGCGCACCGGTGTCGATACCGCCCGACATGACCCGACCCGAGGTCGGGGCGGCCAGGTTGTACGCACGCGACAGGCGGGTGATGCCGTCGAGGATGATGACCACGTCCTGGCCGTACTCGACCAGGCGCTTGGCCCGCTCGATGGTCAGCTCGGCGATGGCGATGTGCTCCTCTGTGGGGCGGTCGAACGTGGACGCCACCACCTCGCCCTGGATGGAGCGCACCATGTCGGTGACCTCCTCGGGGCGCTCGTCGACCAGCAGCACGATGAGGTGGACGTCGGGGTTGCCCTTCTCGATGGCCTGGGCGATGGTCTTCATGATCGTGGTCTTGCCGGCCTTGGGGGGCGACACGATCAGGCCACGCTGGCCCTTGCCGATGGGCGCGATGAGATCGATGATCCGGCTCGTCATGTCGAGCGGGTTGTTCGGCTGCTCGAGGCGCAGTCGCTCATCGGGGAACAGCGGGGTCAGCTCGTCGAAGCGGCGGCGGTTGCGTGACTCCTCCGGCTCCTTGCCGTTGACCTCGTCGACACGCAGCAGCGCGGGGTTCTTCTCCTGGCGGGCCGGCGGTCGGCTGATGCCCTTGAGGTGATCGCCGCGACGCAGGCCGAGCTGACGACACTGCTTGACCGACACGTAGACGTCATCGCGGCCGGGACGGAATCCCGAGACGCGCAGGAAGCCGTAGCCCTCGTCGCGGAGGTCGAGCAGGCCCTCGACCGGGATCGGCTCGCCCTCCCAGTGGCCACCGTCGTCACCCGACGGCTCCTGACCCTGACCACCTTGGGTCTGGCCACCCTGGCTGCCTTGGGTTTGGCCACCTTGGCCACCTTGGCCCTGGGGCGCGTCGCCCTGCTGGCGGTCACGATCGCGGCCGCGGCGTCGGCGTCGGCGACGATTCCCCTCGCCATCGGTCTCACCGTCACCATCGGCCTCGACGCCGTTCTG
>JBBQLA010000112.1:0-7071 GCA_038327485.1 Acidimicrobiales bacterium | reverse complement strand
GACACTGCGGAGGACCTCGCCGAGTGGAACTGAACAACGACTTCGAAGTCAGCGCGCCGATCGAGAAGGCGTGGGCAGTGCTCACCGATGTCGAGCGCATCGCGCCCTGTCTGCCGGGCGCACAGCTCCAAGAAGTCGAGGGCGACGAGTACCGCGGCATCGTCAAGGTCAAGGTGGGTCCCATTACCGCTCAATACAAGGGCAAGGCCCACTTCGTGGAGCAGGACGAACCCAACTACCGAGTGGTGCTGAAGGGTGAGGGCCGTGACACACGGGGCCAAGGCAACGCTTCGGCGCTGATCACCGCGCAGATGGTGGCGACCGGTCCGACCTCGACCACGGTGACGGTCACCACCGATCTCACCGTGACCGGCAAGGTGGCGCAGTTCGGCCGGGGCGTCATGGCGGACGTCTCGGGCAAGCTGATGACGCAGTTCGCCCAGAACCTGTCGAGCACGGTGCTGGCGCCTCCGACCGAGAAGGACGAGGAAGCACAGGTGGTCGAGGAAGCGCCGGTGGTCGGGGAAGCCCCAGCAGTGCGCAAGGTCGACTTTCCCGAGCCCGAGGCCATCGATCTGATGAGCACGGCCGGTGCCCCGTTGCTGAAGCGAGCGCTTCCCGCAGTAGGTGTGCTGGCGCTGCTCCTGCTGATCATCCGGGCCCTGCGCCATCGGGACTGAGCCAGCGGTGATGGTGACGCAACCGTCGGACGCTGACGTGGAATGGGTAGCAGCGGCGCTGGGGCGTCGACCGCAGAGCCGGTGGACGGTGGCCGCCCGCGATGCCGACGGTCACCCCAGCGTGATCGAGAACGAGCCCTTCCTCGACAACGGCACGCCCATGCCCACCCGGTTCTGGTTGATCGACCGCGTGCTGAGTCGTCGTGTCGGCACCCTCGAAGCAGGGGGCGGAGTGGATCGCGCCGAGGTCGAGCTCGGACTCGACGTGATCCAGTCCACCCACGATGCCGCGGCAGCCGAGCGCGACGCTCGCATCGGATCCGACCACGTGGGCCCACGGCCGAGCGGCGGCGTGGGTGGGACCCGTCGCGGCGTGAAGTGCCTGCACGTGCACCTCGCAGCGCACTTGGCCGGCGTCGATGATCCGGTCGGCCAGTGGGTCGTCGCACAACTCGATCAGGATCAGCCGTGACCCGACCGCTCTACGCCGCCATCGACTGCGGCACGAACTCGACCCGCCTGATGATCGGTGACGGTGAGAGCACCCATGAACGCATGATGACCATCACCCGCCTCGGCGCTGGGGTCGACAGCACCGGGCGCTTGGCCGCCGAGGCTATTGGTCGTGTCACCGACGCGCTGACCGCATACCGAACGGTGATGGATCGCTACGAACTGTCCGGCGTCAGGCTCACCGCCACGTCGGCGGCGCGTGACGCGGCGAATCGCGAAGACTTCTTCGGCCCGGCCACCGACATCATCGGTGTCCGGCCCGAGTTGCTCAGCGGTGAGGAGGAGGGTCGCCTGTCGTTCCTCGGGGCCACGTCGGATCTGCATGTGTCCGGCGCTCCGTACCTGGTGGTCGACATCGGCGGTGGCAGCACCGAGTTCTCCTACGGAACGACCGAGTGTGAGGCAGCGGTGTCGATCGACATCGGGTGCGTTCGGCTGACCGAGCAGTTCCTGCACTCCGATCCACCCGGCCCCGACGAGCTGGCCAACTGCCTGCAGGTGGTGTCGTTGTACCTCGACGATGTATTGGTGGCGCTGCCCCACGCCACCAACGCCGGAACGTTCGTTGGACTGGCCGGCACCGTGGCCAACGTGGCGATGGTCGAGCAGGGCCTCGTCACCTACGACCGGGATCGGGTCCACCATTTCACCTTGACGAAGGCCGCGGTGGAGGACGTGTTCCGCACCCTGGCGACCGAGCGTCTGGTCGACCGCATCCACAACCCGGGTCTGGAACGTGAGCGGGCCGACGTGATCGTGGGCGGCATGTGTGTCCTGGTCTCGATCATGCGCAGGTTCGAGTTCGACCAGTGCCTGACATCGGAAGCCGACATCCTCGATGGCCTCGTGCTGAGCCAGATCAGCGCGGCCACGCCCGGATCCGTCGACTCCACGTAACATGACCGCCGTGCCGGTGAGTGATCGCATCCTGATGGGCCCGGGTCCGGGCAACCCCTATCCCGAGGTCATGTCGGCCTTCACCCGGCCGGTGTTGGGGCACCTCGATCCCGAGTTCATCGCCCTGCTCGACGAGACCAACGATCGGCTTCGCGAGGTGTACCGGTCGTCGCATCGGTTGACCTTCCCGGTGTCGGCAACCGGCTCGGCCGGCATGGAGGCGTGCTTCGTCAACGTGGTGAACCCGGGCGACGCGGTGGTCATCGGGGTCAACGGCGTGTTCGGCGCTCGCATGTGCGACGTGGCGTCTCGTTGCGGCGCCGAGGTGGTGCGGGTCGATGCTGCGTGGGGAACCCCCATCGATCCCGAGCAACTGCTCGCGGCGCATCCGAATCCGAAGGTGATTGCCGTCGTCCACGCCGAGACCTCCACCGGCGTGCGCAACGACATCAAGGATCTCGGCGCCAACAAAGGCGACGCGCTGCTCCTGGTCGACTGTGTCACCTCGCTCGGTGGCATCGAGTTGCTGGTCGACGACTGGGGCATCGACCTCGCCTACTCCGGCACCCAGAAATGCCTGGGTGTGCCACCCGGTCTGTCGCCGGTCACCGTGTCGGCGCGTGCCGTCGAGTCGTTCGTGGAACGCAGCCAGAGCTGGTACCTCGACATGCGCATGATCGCGGCCTACGTCGAGGCAGGTGCTGCGCGCTCCTACCACCACACCGCGCCGATCTCGATGATCTACGGGCTCCACGCTGGTCTGGGTGTGCTGCTGGACGAAGGCGTCGAGGCATCGTGGAGTCGGCACGCGTCGGTGGGTCAACACCTGCAGGACGGTCTCGAGGCCTTGGGGCTACGACTCTTCGCGCGGGAGGGCCACCGCCTTCCCGAGCTGACCACGGTGTGGACTCCCGAGGGCCTCGACGAGGCCAAGCTCCGTCGGGCGCTGCTGGAGCGATGGTCGATCGAGATCGGCGGTGGGCTCGGCGAGTTCACCGGCAAGGTGTGGCGCATCGGGCTCATGGGTCACACCGCCCGGATCCGCAACGCGGATCTGTTCCTGGCGGCATTGTCAGAGCTGCTGTCAGAGCTGGTTCTCTGAGCGTGTGGTCGAAGCGGACGACGATGCGGGCCACACCATCAGCGGCTCAGGCCACGACCTTGATCGGGCGTCGAGTGCTACTGCGTCCCTTGGCCACCACCGACTTCGACCAATGGCGCGAGGTTCGTCGCCGGTGCCAGGACTGGCTCACCAGATGGGAGCCGTCGCGCATCATCGGGGCGCCGGACGCGGTCGAGGATCGCCAAGCGTTCGCGGCGCGCTGTGGTGCTCGCGCTCGTGAGATCCAGCTGGGCACCGGGTACGGGTTCGGAGTGTTCGTCGACGGATGGTTCGCCGGCGAGATCAACCTGAACTCGATCCACCGCGGCGCGTTCCAGAGCGCCTACGTCGGCTACTGGATCGATGAGCGTCACGCCGGGCACGGGTACATGCCGGAGGCGGTGGTCCTGCTCTGCCGGTTCGCCTTCGAACAGCTCAGCCTGCACCGTCTGCAGATCGCCATCATCCCCCGCAACGTGGCCAGCCGTCGGGTGGTCGAAAAGCTGGAGATCCGCATGGAGGGCATCGCCGAGCGCTATCTCGAGATCAATGGAGCGTGGGAGGACCACGCCCGCTTCGCCATCACGTCGGAGGAGTGGGGCGAGCGTCGCGACGAACTCGTCAGCGCTTGGGCGTACTGATCCGGCGCTTCAGGGCCGCCAGCTTCTCGGCGAACGCCGGCTGATTGATCGACCAGACCTGCGGATCGAGTTCGCGTTCGACCGCTTCGATGTGGGTGTCGATCAGGGCCATGTCCTCGATCGAGGCCTTGATCTTCATCACGAGTTCACGCGGGCCGGACGCGGCCCGATCGGCCATGGTCACGGCGTGCTCGAGCAGTTCGGCGTCGTCGATGACCTTCCATGCCAGCCCGACTCGCACGGCCTCGTCGGGGCTCAGGACCTGACCGAAGACGACGGTCGCGTAGGTGGTCTGCGGTCCGACGATGCGTCGCATCATCCAGGTGTGCCCGCCGCCGGGGTGGATACCCATATCGAGGAAGCGGGTGTCGAAGCGGGCCGACGCACCGGCCAGGCGCACATCGCAGGCCAGAGCCAGATTCATCCCGGCGCCGACCGCCGCGCCGTTGACCGCAGCGATGGTGGGCAACGTGCACGAGGCGACGCGGAGGAACCCCGAGTAGATGGCATTGAGCCCGTCGTGCTGCGACTCGCCGAGTTGGCTGAGATCGGCGCCGGCGCAGAACGCCGGCGCGGTGCCGGTCACGACGAGCGCCCCGACCGACTCGTCGGCTTCGAGCTGATCGATCGCCTCGACCATCTCCATGCACATGTCGAGGTTGAGTGCGTTGCGTCGATCCGGGTCGTTCAGCGTCATGATCGCCACCCGGTCGACCCGGGTCATCTCGATCTGCTCCCAGCCGCCACCGAACACCTCTGCCGTCTGAGCCATGCCCGCCTCCTGGTACCGTCTCGCCCCCATGAGGGTTCTGTGTGTGGCGGAAGTGTACGCATGGCCCCCGACCGACGGTTACCGACTGCGGTTGGCCAATCTGGTCGACGGACTGCGTCAGTTGGGCGAGGTCGACGTGCTGGTCGTGGATCGCGAACCGGTCCAGGCAAACCAGATCGAGCCGCCCGAGGGCGTGCGGGTGCTCCGACTCGAATCGCTGGCCACCGAGGTTCGGTCGTGGCCGCTGCGGTGGCTCACCTCGTCGACTCCGCGTCGGCTGGTGTCGTGGGACGACACCGAGGTGCTCCCGGCGGCCCGGCAATGGTTGGCGGACAGCTATGACCTGGCGTACTTCGAGCACGTCGACGCGTGGGCCCGGTTCCGGTCGCTCAGCGACGCTGCGTGCATCATCGACTTCGACAACCTGGAGAACCTGTACGCCAGGTCGCTCCTCGACCGCCGACCCAAGGAGTTCACGGCGCTGGCCCGGTGGATCCCTCAGGCGGCCTTCCGGTGGGAGGAAGGGCGGCGTTGGGATCGTTTGCAGCGCCGAGCCGCCGCCGATGCCGGGTCGGTGCTCGTCTGCTCGCAACTCGACGTGGCCCGCTCGAACTGCCCCAATGCCGTCGTCGTGGCCAACGGCGCCGAGCCGAACGCACTGGTGGTCGACCATCGGTCGCTGGTGGGCGACGCGGCGGTGTTCGGCTTCCTGGGGTTGCTCAGCTACCCGCCCAACGCCGACGCAGCCCGATGGTTCGCCACCGAGGTCTTCCCGCTGGTGCGGCGTCGGTTGCCCGGGGCCACGTTCCGGATCGTGGGACGCAACCCGGAGTCGGTCGCCGATCTTGCGGCGCTCGACGGGGTGGAGGTGGTCGGCGAGGTGGCTGACCCGGGAGGCGAGCTCGGCGCGACCGACGTGTCCGTCGTGCCCATTCGATTCGGTGCGGGGACCCGTCTCAAGGTGGTGGAGGCGTTGGCCAACGGGTTGCCCTGCGTGTCGACGACGGTCGGCGCCGAGGGCATCGATGTGACCGCCGGACGTGACCTGCTCATCGCCGACTCGGCGACCGACTTCACCGATGCGTGCGTGCGGTTGGTCGAAGATGCCGACCTACGGGTGTCGCTGATCGAACACGGACGTGCGACCTGGGCCGCCACCTACACGTGGCGAGCCATCCAGACCCGCCTCGCCGACCTCGGCCGCTCAGTGGCCGCCAATACCTGAACACCGCTGTTCTGGGGCTCGTTCAGGCTCTGTCGAGGATCGGAAGAGCCCGAGAATCATGGGGGCTGGCGTGACGGCGCGTGACGGCGCGTGATGGGCTAGCGGTCGCGGATGACGGCGGGGGAGTGTCGGAAGAACTGCTCGACGTCGCGCTCGTAGCGGTAGGTCGGCTGATGATCACCGACGGCGCTGCGCAACCGCGACGCCTCGATGAATGCCTGGATCGCCTGCGCCGAGGTGTACTCGTATTCGAACCCCGTCGCCTTGAGTCGACGGTTGTCGACCCCTCGGCCGAAACGCAGCAGGTTCAGGTATTCGTGGGGAAGGTCGACGATCCCGAGTCGCCGGGCCGGCCGCATCATGGTCGGTCCGACGAAGGGTGGCAGCGGGAACGTGCGCTTACCGCACAGCCGCGCCACCTCCGTCCACGGGAGCAACCCATCGCCGGCCACGTTGTAGATGCCGGCGAGGTTGTTCTCCAGTACATACAGGATCGACCGGATCACGTCATCCTCGTGCACGAACTGGAAGCGAGGGTCGAAGCCCAGCACCGATGGCACCATGGGCATCTCGAGGGCCCGGGTGAGCGGGGTGACGATCTCCTGGCCGATCACGTTGGCGAATCGCATGAGCGAGACGCTCACGTGCGGGTTGTCCTCGGCGAAGTCCCGCACGTAGCCCTCGACCTGATCGAGACTGCGTTCGACGGGACTGGTCGGCGGTTTGGTGGAGGAGAGGTCCTCGGTGAACCAAGTCGGGTCCTCAGGCGAACACCCGTAGACGAGGGTGGCCGACTTCACCACCACGTTGCGCACCGTCGATCCAGCTGCCGACGCGGCGGCGAACAGGTTCATGGTGCCGATCACGTTGATCTCGTGCATGGCTCGGGTGGACATCTGCGTCGGGTCCACCACCAGGAAGGTGTGGAGGATGGTGTCGACCTGGGTCGCGGACACGATGCGCGACAGGATCGAGTAGTTGGCATCGACCCGCACGTACTCGGTGCGGTCGAGCTCGACGGTCGGTTCGGTGGTGTCGAGGCCGACGATCGTCTCGACGTTGGGGTCACGTTCCAGCGCCTGCGCCACGCGTCCACCCCAGAACGTGCCGAGGCCGGTGACGAGGACTCGCCGTTTCATGAGCCGACCCGCCGCTTCATCCGAACCAGACTGAACGGCGGTTGCGGAGCATGTCGTAGAGGGCGTCCTGGATCTTCTCGCGAATGGCCTCGGACTCGTCCA
>JBBQLA010000111.1:0-7095 GCA_038327485.1 Acidimicrobiales bacterium | reverse complement strand
CAGAGCGGCATCGTGCGGTTCAAGCTGTGGAACCGCAGCCACTGGCTGGTGTACTCCGACAACCCGAACCTGGTCGGGCGTTGGTTCGCTCCCGATGACCAGCTGATCGAGGCGTTCGGCGGTCGATCGGTCTCCGAGGTCACCGATCTGTCGGCGCCCGAGGAACTCGAGGAGCGCAACTTCGGCCAGTTGCTGTCGGTGTACGTGCCCCTTCGGTCCGACGGCGCCCAGCTGGTCTCGACCGGCGGCACGGTGATCGGTGCCTTCGAGATCTACCTGCCGTACCGGCCCATTGCGGCGTCGATCCAGAGCGACACCCGAAAGTTGTACGTGACGCTGGCCATCGGTCTGCTGGCGTTGTACCTGGCGCTGTTCCGTCTGGTCGACAGCGCGTCGCGGCGACTCCGCCGCCAGGCGGTCGCCAATGAGCACCAGGCGACCCACGACACGTTGACCGACCTCCCGAACCGTCGCTCCCTGGTCGAGCACATGGCATCACGGTTGTCCTCACCGCCGAGTGGTTCCGTGATGGTCGTGCTGCGCTGCGATCTCGATCGGTTCTCCGTCGTCAACGACACACTCGGACAGGCCAACGGCGACCTGGTGTTGCGCGAGGTCGCAGCTCGACTGGTTCGCCGCTTCCAGACCGGACCCGCCGCCATCCCGAGTGCGTTCGTCTCCCGGCTCGGCGGCGGCGAATTCGTGATCGTGGCGACGCTGACCGATGACCAGATCGCTCCCACCGCAGCCGGAGTGGCCGAGTGCCTCGACGAGTCGCTGGTGGTCGAGGGGATCGCTCTCAGCGTCACGGCCAGCACCGGCATCGCCATTTCGCCGCTCGACGGCGATGACGTGGACCTCCTGCTCCGCCACGCCGAGCTGGCCATGCGCGAAGCGAAGCGCACCCACGTGTCGCCTCGACGCTATTCATCGGACCTCGACCGGGCCTCGCCCGAGCGACTGCGGTTGGCGGGCGAGGTGCGTGACGCCATCGGCACCGACCAGTTCATGCTCGTGTACCAGCCCAAGGTCGGTCTGCGGGACATGTCGACTCACGGGGTCGAAGCGCTGGTCCGCTGGAATCACCCCGAGCGAGGCCTCGTGCGACCCGACGAGTTCCTGCCCGTCGTCGAGAACACCGAGCTCATCGGTCCACTCACCGTGCAACTGCTCGACATCGCCCTGCAGCAGTGGAGTGACTGGAAGAGCCAGGGCATCGACCTGTCCATCGCGGTGAACCTGTCGGCCCGCAACGTCGCCGACCCGCAACTGGTCGACTGGGTCAGCGAGGCGCTGCAACGTCACGGCGCGCCCGCCTCCGCACTCGAGCTCGAGCTGACCGAGAGCGCAGTGCTGTCCGATCCCGACAACGCCGCGGCGTCACTGCAGGCCATCCGCGACCTCGGCGTTCGGCTCTCGGTCGACGACTTCGGCACCGGCTACGCCTCGCTGGCGTATCTGACCACGCTGCCCGTCGACGTGTTGAAGATCGACCAGAGCTTCGCCGGCCGGGTCACCACCGATTCGAAGGCCGAAGCCATCGTGCGCTTCACCGTCGACCTGGCCCGGCAGCTCGAACTGACCGTGGTGGCCGAAGGCGTGGAGGACGGCGAGACGCTCGCCGCGCTCATCCGGCTCGGCTGCGACGTGGCGCAGGGTTATCACCTCAGCCGACCCATCTCCGGCGACGCCATCGTGGAATGGATGCGCCGACCGTCCGCGGAGCGGCCCGTTGCCAGCGGATCGATGGCCAACGGATCGATCGCCAACGGATCGATGGCATCGTGAAGCGCCCGATCAGACTGGTGGCGCCGCTGGTGGCAGCCGCCGTGCTGCTCATCACTGCGTGTCAGCCGTCTGGCTCGATACGAGTTCCGGCGGTCTTCCGCCTCGATCACGATCCGTCCCGAAACGTCGCCGCCGTCGCCGCGGATCGCGGCGTGGTGCTCCCGGCGGCCGATCTTCGTCTCGAGCTCGAGCGGCAGTTCGCCTGGCACAGCGTCGCGTTGGCCCAGACAATGCGAGCCGCCTCGGTCGGCCACGCCCAGACGTCGGGCTGGCTCGATGCGATGAAGGACAACAACGACGCCATGGCCGCGGACATCGGCGTGGTGTACGGGCCGGCCGCGGCGCGGGCCTTCGACCAGGTGTGGGCACAACACACCCAGTTCCTGGTCAACTACTCGGTCGCCATGGCCAACGGCGACGCCGACGCGGTCTCCACCGCACGTGAGAGCCTCGATGTCTACGTGCAGGACCAAGCCTCCATGTTGTCGCTCGCCACGGGTGGCCGGTTGCCGACCAAGGCGGTGACCGACATGTTGCGCACTCACATCGACACCATGATCCGCCAGATCGACGATGATCACGCCAACGACCTCGTGGGCTCGAGGAAGCTGGGCAATGCCGATGTACGCCATCTCGTCGGCATCGCCGGCGCCCTCAGCGGAGCGATCAGCGAGCAGTTCCCCCAGAGTTTCCCGGGCGCCACCGACACTCCGGCCGCCCTCTATTGCTCACTCGTGAATCTGACCACGGCGCAGTGGGTGCAGACCTCGTCGTTGACTCCGACCGATGGGCACGACCTCCTCGCTCGCATCGCCGCCGCCACTCCCAGCTGAGGCGCCCGCGGGCGCCGGTTCCGGTGAGAGACTGAGCCATGGCTGAGTCCCTCCCCGTCATCATCGACACCGACTGCGGCGTGGACGACGCCGTTGCCCTGTGGTGGGCCCTCACCTCTCCCCGACTCGATGTTGTCGCCTTCACCACCGTGTGGGGCAACGTCGGTGTGGATGGCGCAGCCGGCAACGTCGGTCGCATTCTTGACGCACTGGGACGCGGTGATCTCGCCATCGCCTTGGGGGGCGACGAGCCGTTCGCGCCGGCACCCGAACTGCGTGTCGCCGACTTCATCCACGGCTCAGATGGTCTCGGCAACACGTTCCGTCCCGAGCCGACGAACCGGCCGAGCGACGAAACGGCGGTCGCGTTGCTGCGACGAATCGTGGACGAACGGCCGGGTGAGATCACCATCATCACCCTCGGGCCGCTCAGCAACATCGCCGCCGCCATCGCCCAGGACCCCACCTGGCCCACTCGGGTCAAGGACCTCTATGTGATGGGAGGCGCGGTGGCGGTGCAGGGCAACGCGCTCCCGCAGGGCGAAGCGAACATCGCCCACGACCCCGCGGCGGCCGACGTCGTCGCCCGCGCCGACTGGCCGAACCCGCCGATGCTGGTGGGCCTGGACGTGACCCTGGCCGCCACGTTCACGCCGGCGATCTTCGACCTGCTGGCCGAGCAACGAAACCCCGCCGCGGCGTTTCTCGACGAGCCCATGCTCTTCTACCGAACCTTTGGCAGCACGTTATCGCCACCGGGGTAGTGCCCGTGTCACGACCTGCTCACCGTGATCGCCGCCGCTCACCCCGACATCTGCGACGCACCGGTGCTGCCGTTCGCGGTGCAGGCCACCCCCGGCCCGGCGTGGGGCGCCACCGTCGTGGACCGGCGGGTGCCGTTCTTCGCTGCGGCCGGCGGCGACTCGGAGCAGCCTGCCCACGACGACGGGTTCCGACCGTGGCGTGTCGCCCTCGGCGTCGATGTCGAACGGTTCCGGGCGGAGATGATCGCGATGATCGGAGGCGAATCGTGAGCGAGATCCTCGACGTCGACCTGGTGGCGTTCGAACGCGGCGACGCCACCGCCCGCGGCGCAGTGGTCGACGCGGTGATGCGCAGCCTCGAGACCGGCTTCGTCTACGCCACGCACGATCTGTCGACCGACCTGCTCGACTCCGCCTACGCCATGTTGGGCCAGTTCTTCGCCCTGCCGTCGGAGAGCAAGCAACGATGGGTGGCGCCGGGGAGCCACGGCCAGACCGGGTACACCGGGCTGCTGGTCGAGACCGCTGCGTCGGCGGATGTGGCCGACTGGAAGGAGATGCTGAACTGGGGTCGCGACGTGCCCAGCGCGCATCCGCTGCGTCGGCGCTATCCCCACCAGTACTGCGATCAGGTGCTGCCGGAGACCGACGTGCCCGGCATCAGCGAAACACTCGGCGAGTTCCACACCCGCCTCGTCGGACTCCAGACCCGGTTCCTGCGGATCATCGCCGTGGGGCTCGGTGTCGACGAGTTCTACTTCGACTCCATGATCCGCGACGGTGCCACCTTGAGTCGGGCCATTCGTTATCCGGCGATGCACGAAGCGCCCGGCGCCGAGCACGTCTGGGCGGCGGAGCACGGCGACATCAACCTCGTGACCGCGCTGCCCCGAGCCACCGCCCGCGGACTGCAGGTGAAGGTGGCGGGAGAGTGGATCGACGCGGTGCCACCCGACGATCACGTGATCCTCAACACCGGTCTGATGTTGGAACGGCTGACCAACGGACGGCTGGCCGCCGGACGTCACCGAGTGGTCGCCGATGCCGATCAGCCGGGCGAACGACTGTCGGTCGTGCAGTTCCTGCACCCGTCACCGTGGACGATCCTCGACCCCCTCGACACGTGCATCACGCCAGATCGTCCGCGACGGTGGGCCGCCATGGAGGCCGGGGCGATGCTCGACCAAGTCCTGTACGACATCAACCTGATCGGCCCCGAAGCCGAGGGAGACGACGCATGACCGACGCCACCGCTCTGGTCGACGAGCTCGTCGCCATCTACGACAGCGGGAGCTATCCCCTCATCGAGGTCAGTCGGCCGTGGTCGGATTACAACACGACGATCACCGGCGAGCTGGCCCAGCCCGAGGCGTTGCGGGGCTACCTCACCCGCGAGCTCGGGGAGCTCCTGTCGGCCGGCGCCGTGATCACCGTCTCGGCCTCGCGGCCCCGTCTCGGTCTCGACGATCCGCGCCTCATGCGCGGTGCCGACGAGTCGAGTTGGGATCTCAAGCAGAAGAAGCTCTTCCTGTTCTCCGCCGAGCGGATGGAGATCAGCCTCGATCGTCTCTCGCACTACACCGGCACCGAGGCGTCGGACTTCCAACGTTTCGTCCTGCTCACCAACTACGGCATGCACGTCGAGTCGTTCTGCGAGCGGTTCCCCGACGCGGTGACCGCTCGGCCCGGCGCACAGATGCCGGCGTACCACGCGGTCGCCCCCGGCGGTGGTGGCGTCAGCCTGGTGAACATCGGTGTCGGCCCGTCCAACGCCAAGACGCTCACCGACCATGTGGCGGTGCTGCGGCCCGATCTGTTCCTGATGATCGGGCACTGCGGTGGGCTGCGCAATCACCAGGAGATCGGTGACTTCGTGCTGGCCCGCACGTTCCTGCGCGCCGATGGCGTGCTCGATCACGCGCTGCCGGTGCACATCCCGGTCATCTCCAACCATCACGTCAATCGGGCGCTCTACGACGCGCTCGACCGCCGTCACCTGCGCTACCGATTCGGCGCGGTGTACACCACCGTCGACCGGAACTGGGAGCTGCACCTCAGCTCGGCTCAGGCCGACATCGAGGCCAGCCGCGCCGTCGCCGTCGACATGGAATCGGCGACCGTCGCCGCCAACGGGTTCCGCTATCGCATCCCCAACGCCACGTTGCTGTGCGTCAGCGACAAGCCGCTGCACGGCCGCCCGAAGTTGGCCGGCGCCGCGCTGGACTTCTACGAGCAGTCCATGCGCACCCATGTCGAGATCGCCGTCGAGGCCGTCGACGCATTGCGGGCGCGGTTCCCCAACGGGATTCCCAACGACGACATCCGCTCCACCGACGAGCCGCTCATCGGCGGGCCCGCCTGACCTCAGGTCGCGCCTTGGTCAGGTTGCGACGGTCAGGTCGACCAGCACCGGGGTGGATTCGCGCGGGCTGGCCGTGTTACCCAGTTGGCCTGATCCGTTCAGTCCGACGCAGCGCACCTCGTGGGCGGTGCTCAGGAAGCATTCGAACGAACCGCCTGCCGCGATCGCCATGGTCGGGTCGGGAAGGATGACCGTGGTGTTGGCGTAGCTGGGATCGGGCACACCGGCCGCAACGGTGCCGTTGCCGAGCTGGCCCTGCGAGTTCATGCCCCAACAGATGACCGACCCTCCGGTCAGCAGCGCGCAGCTGTGCGACCCGCCGGTCGTCACGCGCACCGCGCCCGTGAGCGGCGTTGCGACAGTGGTGAGCACCGGGGACTGGGCATTCGGGAAGGCCAGGTCGGCCAGGTTCGAGCCGTGGCCCAAAGCGCCGTCGCTTCCCTTGCCCCAACACCGGACCGACCCGTCGGACGAGGCCGCGCAGGTGTGGTTGTCGCCGGCCGCGATCGACACGATGCCCGATCGGGGCGACGCGCCGGTGTCATCGGCGACGAAGCGGGCGTACACGGTGATCGCCGGCGGGGTCAGGGAGCTGTTGCCGATCTGACCGCTGTCGTCGAGCCCCCAACACCAGGCCTCGCCGCTCGCCAACAACGCGCAGGCGTGTTGGTAGAAGCTGGTGATCGACGTCGCATGGAGCAGCGGCGCGTTGAGCGCCACCTGGACCGGGGTGGCCGAGTCGATGTTGGCGGTTCCGCCTGACCCGAGCTGGCCCGACGAGCCGTCTCCCCAACACCACACCTGACCCGAGGTGCCCATCAGCGCGCAGGTGCTGGAGGCGGCCGCGGTCAACTGGATCACGCCCGTGATGGGTTGGCCGGTCGCGTCGACGACGTTCACCGGAGCGGTCCGGGCCGTGGTCGTGTTGTCGCCGAGCTGGCCGGTCAGGTTGGATCCCCAGCACTTGACCCGCCCGCCCGCCACGATGGCGCACGAACTGTCGTGACCTGCGGCGACCGCAGTGGCGCCCGTGATGCCGGCGACCACGGTGGGCGGCATCGGCGACGTGGTGCTGCCGGTACCGAGCACCTGCGAGTTGGTGTTGTCACCCCAGCACTTGACGACGCCGTTGCTGAGACGGGCGCACGCGGTGCGGTAGTTGGCAGAGATCTGAGTGGGCACGACGGGAGGAGGCAGGGTGGTGGTGGTGACGTCGGGGACCGTGGTCGCGGTCTCCGACGCTGTGCTGGTCGGCACCGTCGTGGTGGTCTGGCGCGACTTGGCGATGGCGATCAGTAGCTGGGCGACCTGCGCCTTGGTAGCCTTGCGCACCCAACGTCCGTTCTCG
>JBBQLA010000110.1:0-7158 GCA_038327485.1 Acidimicrobiales bacterium | reverse complement strand
AGCGCGGCCGCGCTACCCCGCCGCTGGAGACCAGGTGGGCTTGCGCTGAGCGTCGCGTGGGCCGTGCTGATCGCCCTGAGCCTCGACTTCGTCCGTTGAGCCTTCGATCGGACCGAGGATCTCGGGCTCAGAGAACGGCTGCCGCAGCATGAGCAGCGCCAGCATGGAGCCGATGTAGAGGAAGGAGATGGCCGTGATGACCACCCCACTGTCGTTGACCAGGGCGCCGATCACGCCGACGGCGAGCACCGCAGCGAACGCCAACCGCAAGTTGCGCCGGCCGCCGAACACCCACCGGCCGGCGTGGCCGATCACCAGCACCCGGAACATGAAGATCAACACGATGGGCACCATCCATGACCATGTGGTCAGCCCCAACACCCGGATGTTGGTCTCGATCTTGCGTTGAATGGTCTCGGTGATCGACGCGCTGTCGCCCTTGAGGAACTTGCTGAGGTGCGTCTCGCCACGCGAGGCCAACGCGATGGCGGCGGTGCCGGCGACAGCGATGCCGAGTGCGCACCAGGCGATGGTGCGGCGCGTCCACTTCAGACCGACCATCGACACGCCCAGCACTGCGAACGCCGGGACGAGCGCGATGAGCCCACCGACATCCGCTCCGAGCGTCGGCAGGATGTCCAACAGGATGGCGAACACCAGCACCGAGCCGACCCGCACGGCTCGATGACCCAACGACCAGGTTCCGTCGGTGACCCGGAGGGCCAGGATCACGGCGACCGAGGCCAGCACCGAGTAGGCCATGTTGCCGACGCCGTAGAAGCGGCTGGCGAACAGCGGCGAGTACCCGATGATGGACGACTCCTGGAGGTGTCCGCCGGTTCCGAGGTCGATGGCCAACAGCGCCAAGGTGATCACGCAGATCACGTTGAGCGGGGCGAGTGGCGTCGATCGCATCCGGGTACCGATCCAGCCTGCCGCCACGCAGATCAACACGATCAGCGCCGAGGTGACCACCGGCTTGCCCAGGCCCACCGGTCCGGCACGAATGATGAACGTCGACAAGGGCCACGCCGCGGATCCGATGCCGCACCCCTCGAGGAAGCGCACCCAGCGCGTCCGACCGATACGGCGGAACGAGAACGCCAACGCGCCGTAGATCAGCGCCTGGCCGATCACGAAGGCAACGATGATCCCGATATACGCGTCTTCGCGTTGCGTGGCACGGGTGTTGAGCTCCTGCATCGACGCGACCTCTGCGGCCATGCCGGCCTGGTCATCGGAACGCTCCGCCGAGTTGCCCACGAAGTCACTGGGCTCACCGATGCCCAGGAGCCGCACCACCGTCGGAGCGACATCGGTGAGCGTCAGCAGTCCCTGCCGTCGAGTCGAGGCGGAGAACATCGTCCCTGACTTCACTCCCCCGCCCTCGGCGACCATCGGGGTGAGTTCCCATGAGCTGGTGGGCGGCGTCAGTCCGACGACGATGACCGCCGTGTGGCCGTCGGCCAGCGCGGCGATTCGCCCGATGGCCAGGTCGGTGGCCCGCTGTACCCGTCGCTCGAGTTGTGCGCCCGCCACCGGCTCACTGCGCTCCGCTGCGATCGCCGCCCGTTCAGGGTCTCCGAGCCCCACCACGGTGAGTCCCTTCGCTGGTCCGCCCGCGACGGCCGTCACCAGTCGGTCGACATCGGTGCGGTACCCGTCGGGAAACGCAGGATCAGGGACCAACAGCGACGGACCCACCGTCGCAGTGTCGACGCTTCGATCGCTGCCCATCGCGGCCACCGCCGAGGAGGCATCGACAGACGCGTCGGTCGGGAGGCCGATCAGGAACTCGCTGCTCACGACCTGGGTCCGTCCACCAGCCCGCCGGACAAGGTCACCGAGGCGTCCCGGCTGACCGTACGAGCGCAGGTCGCCTTTTCGAAGGGTCGAGCCGAGCACAACCTGGGGGCCCGAGGGCGACTTTCCGGTGATCCGAGCCGACACCTGCGCAGCTGTGCCGCCATCGATCTGCTGGTCGCCCGGGACGACACGGACCTGGTCGCCCACGCCGGGACCTTCGGCGACGTCCACCCCGATCGCGCCGAGGAGCGTTGGCGCACCGGCACCCATCGTGGCCCAGGCCTGCAGCTCCGATGGGTTCGAGGCCGGTGTTCGCGGAGTGATCACACCAACACCGCCGTGCTGTGCCATGGCCCACAAGTTCGGCATGGTGAGTGGATCGAGGTCGTTGCTGCCGAGGCGCGGCACGCCGATCACGATGACCCGGTCGGCTCGTCCGCTGGGTGGGAGGGTTCCGTGGGTTTCCCTGGCGTTGGCGCCGAACATGGCCGCGACGACCACCACCATGAGCAGTGCGACGAGACCGGCGGTGCGAGCGACCGGCGACACCAGACGGGGCCAGGCCACTCGAGCGATGTCGATGCCTTGTCGTGCCCGGTGGATGATGCCGCGGAGATCACGGCCGGTTCGACGGTGAGTCATCCCGACCGGCACTTCGACGACCCGGGCCCCCGCAGCGAGCGCATCCATCGTCATGGCGGTCTCGAGACCGAAACCCGAGCCGAGATCCAGGCTGCGGAGCAGCGAGCCGACGATCGCCCGCTGACCCGAGAGCGGCTCGGTGACTTCTTGACCTGACCGGGCGATCAGGCGTGCGGCCATGCCTTTGATCAGGCCGAAACCGCCTGAGCTGTTGGCTCGTTCGAACGAGCCGATGACGAGATCGGCCCGACCCTCGAGGACGGGTCCCAGCAGCCGGTCGGCCTCGACGGCGGTCGACGTCAGATCGGCGTCGATCAGCAAATAGATGTCGGCGTCGGGCGCCGCGGCGATGCCCGCAGCGATGGCCCCGCCCTTGCCACGGTTGGCCGGTAGTTGCACCAAGGTCGCGCCCGCTCGACGAGCGACGACGGCGGTGTCATCGTCGGATCCGTCGTCGATCACGATCACCGAATCCACGTCATCGAGGCTGAGCAGGGCCCGAACCGTGTCCCCCACCCGATCCTGCGACCGGTAGGCCGGCACCAGCGCAACGACGGTCATCGGATACCCCCGGTTGTCGTGACTGCGCGATCGGGTGCGCCCCCGAAACTCCGGAAGGCCACTCGTGGGTCAGGCCCTCCCATGACCGAGTCTCCCCCGACGTAGACGACCAGGCCGATCAAAGATGCCACCAGGATCACCGCGACCGAGGCGACGCGCGAGCCCGGCGATACCGCCCGGACCAGAGCCCAGCTCCCACCCCCGACAGCGACGGTGATGACCAATCGTCGACACAGCGGGCGAAGCACACCGAGCGAAGAGTGGGGCAGGATCGAGGTGCGGACGCGGACTGCGAGCACCGCCGCAGTCACCACGTGGGCGATGGCGATGGCTGCGCCCAGCAACGGTGCTCCCGGGTTCGACGTGTGGTGCCACACCACCGTCGTCACCGCCAAGGTGACGATGACGACGCTGCCGTGCACCACCATCGGGTCGCGTTGACGGCCCGACGCAAAGCAGACCCGCGACAACACGAGGGTCACTCCGAGCCCGATGATCGCCGGCGCAGACCACCCCAGAGTTCGTCCCACGTCCACCACTCGACTCGAGGCACGACCGTAGGTCACGACCTTGGCGATGGGCGACGACAGGCCGATGGCCAACGCGACGGCCGGCAGCGTCAGATAGGTACACGCCCGCACGGCTCGCCCGCTGATGACACCGAGCGCCAGTTGATCGTCATCGTGAAACGCCTCGGCGAGGTCGGGGAACGCCGTGGTCGCTGCGGGCACAGCGAAAAGAGCGTGAGGCACGAGCACGAGCATCACACTGAGTTGCAGCACGACGACAGCACCCGGTTGCGAGTTGGCCAACCACGCGGTGAACAACATCAGTACCTGGGTCGAGATGACGAACCCCCCGGCCCACGCGCTGTCACGCACCAACTGAGAGACCTCGGGATCTCGGCGGACCAGTCTCGGGCGAAGTCGCCAACCCCGGCGACGGGCCGAGATCACTGGTGCCACGCAGAATGCCGCGACGCCGACGGTCGTGCCCACGCCCAGGATCATGAGGTCGAGTGTGCCGATCCCCAACGTGGGCGACCGATGACCGAACCGAAGCGCCAGGACGCCGAGAGTGCCGATGACGATCAGGTTGTTCAACAGCGGCGCGGCCGCCGGCACGATGAATCGACGCTCGGCGTTGAGCGCTGCGGTGGCCACCAGGTTCATCACGTAGAAGAGCACCTGCGGCAAGAACACCAGCAGCAGGATCTGGGTGACGGTGGTGGCGCGATCGCGCGCCGCATCGTTGGCGATACCTGACACCAAGGCAGCGGCGATCCAACGAGAACAGGCCATGCCCACCGCGACCACGGGGACCACCACGAGCAGCAGCGTCCCCATCACCCGACTCGCCAGCAGCGAGGCCTCCGCATATCGGTCGGTGTCGCTGCCCGGCGCGTTCGACGCTTCCGGGCCCGAGCGGTCGAGGCGCCGCACCAGCGCCGGCAGCAGCGACGCCTGCAGCGCTCCGGACGCGAGCGACTCGAAGACGAAGTTGGGAACCGTGTTGGACGATCCGTAGACATTGCCGAGGTACCCCGCGCCCAGGACGGCCGAGACCACAGCGACCCGACCCAGACCACTCACCCGAGACACCGCGATCACCCCGCTCATCGAGCGCGACTGCTGCCCCGAGCGGGTGTCGGTGGTCAGCGCCGAATCGTCGAGTGTCGGGTCGGTCATTGCGTCGGTGGCATCGGCGGGAACGGAGCATCGGCCGTCGGCGCTTCGCCGAACGAACCCGGAACCGCACCGGCCACGTTCGCCAGGATCAGCAGCAGCGACAATCGGCCCTGGGAGCGGTCGAGGTCGTCGATGGTGGGCACTGACGGAGGTTCATCCAGGTTGCGCAGACGGTCGACGAAAGAACCCCGCACTGGTGGCTGGCGGTCGAGATTGCGCTCGATCAGGCCGGTGGTGCTTCGATCGACCAACATCTCTGCGACAGTCACGTGACCGGGTGCGGCGTCGGCCAACACACTGGTCAGCTTGATGAGCATGGCGTCGACCTTGGTCGACGACCCTTCGCCCGAGACCACGACCAACCGATAGGCGGTGACCCCAAAGGTCACGCCGGTGGCTCCTGCCGGCAGATCCCAGCCGAAGAATCCGGCGGACTGCAGTGCTGCGAGCGAGGCCGGGGCCGAGGCGCTGTCCGACGTGGAGGCGAGGCCCGCCGCCAGCGCAGCTGAAGCCCTCGTCATCGCCTCCTCGGCGGAGCCCCCCGGCGACGCGGAACCCGAGGTGCTGGTCCCGTCCGATGCAGCGGCAACCACGGCGGCCCGAATCTTTCCGTCGGTCAACAGCGACTGATCGTCGAACCACAGGGTGCCACCCACCGACCCACCGGCATTGGTCACGTCGTCCTTGGTTCGCTGGAGTAAGTCCTCGTCGATTCCGCGGGCGGCCAGGAACAGCACCGGCGCCGACACCAGTCCCTTGGTCAGCGGTCTGATCAGCTGGTCGCCGAAAGCAGTATCGGCTCCGTCGTCGGCGTCGAGAGCGGCGCGGAAGGCATTGCTCTGCACCACTCGGTCGGCGATCTTGCGGTCGAGGCTCTTCTGTCGACTCTCCAACAACTGGACGGTCGAGCGGTCGAGCAGCGTCGAGCCCATGAAGATCCCGATCGCCAGCGCGAGAAAGACCGCGGTGATGCTGACGATGTGGAAACGGAGGTTGATCACGGTGTGTTTGGTCTAGCTGATGGGGCTAGTTGGTGAGGTCCACCCAATAGGCGCGGATGACCAGCCGAACCGGCTCGGAGACCACGGCGATGACGACCAGCGCGACAACGGCCGCCATGATCATGAGCAGTAGATCCCGCTTGCGGACGCGGCTCTCGTACAGGCGGCTGACTCCCTTGGCGTCGAGCAGGATGTTGCCCAGCTTGATGCGAGTGACGACGGTCGAGGCCATACCTCGCCGACCCTTGTCGAGGAAATCGACCATCGACGTGTGGGTACCGACCGCCACGATGAGCTCGGCGCCGAGTTCGTGCGCCATCAACATGGCGATGTCCTCGCTGGTGCCCGAGGCGCGGAACAGCACGTGGGGAAGATCGAGGTCGATGAGGCGTTGCGCCCCGGGGGCGCGACCGTCGCGGAAAGCATGGACCACCAGCTCGGCGCCGCACCGCAAGGCTCCCTCCGAGACTGAATCGAAGTCGCCGATGATGATGTCCGGCTTCAGCCCGACCTCGAGCAGTGCGTCGGCTCCTCCGTCGACGCCGATCAGGACCGGCTTCATCTCACCGACGTATCCGCTGCCGCGGATCAACGCCAAGTCATCTCGGTAGTCGTGGCCACGGACGACGATCAAGGCATGCCGACCGCCGAACTTCACCGACACATCGGGGACGACCAGATCCGTGAGCAGATCGAGGTTGTCGTCGACGTATCGCATGGTGTTCGCGATGAAGCGGGCGAATTCGTCGCCGATGTTTTCTTGGGAGGCGTCGTGGATGGCCGTGATCAGCTTCACGTTCTGACGGACGCCCGCCGCCACCGCTTCACCGTCGACGAGAATGACATCGTCGATCACCGACACCGTGGCGCCGTGCTCGATCTCCATCACTGCGGGGCCGCAGCCGTCGATCAACGCGATACCGGCTCGCAACACGATCAGTGGACCCTGGTTGGGGTAGCGGCCGGTGGTCGACGAAGCGGCATTGATGACCGCCACGATTCCCCGGTCGACGAGCCCGTCTGCGGCGATGCGGTCGAGGTCGGCGTGGTCGATGACGGCGATGTCGCCGCTGCTCAGGGTCGGGACCAGGTCCTTGGTGCGGGGACTCACCCGGGCGATACCGCGAAGCGGTTGAGCGACGTCCTCGACGACCGCACCGCGGCCGCCGGTTCGACGGGGTCGCATCATCGCTCACCGCGGTCGGCCGCAGCGGTCGACAGCAACTCCGCCGCGTGGGCGTTGGCGGCGTCGCTGTCGGGGGTGCCCGACAACATCCTGGACAGCTCGATGACCCGTTCATCGTCGTCGAGGGTCACCGCAGCGCTGGTGGTGACTGACCCACGATCGGACTTCGTGACCACGATCTGTTGGTCGGCGAAGGCGGCGACCTGCGGGAGGTGGGTCACCACGATCACCTGATGAGAGCGCGACAGTCGCGCCAACGATCGACCCACCGAGG
>JBBQLA010000109.1:0-7223 GCA_038327485.1 Acidimicrobiales bacterium | reverse complement strand
GGACCACCCCGGCCAGGCGTGGTGCCGCCCGCTCGATCTCGGTGGCGAGGCCATCACCGGCAGGGGCGGCGTCGCTGTCCATTGGCGGAGGCTATCGCCGGTCCGATCAGACCGGGAAGGTGCTGCGTCCTCGAACTGACTCGCCCCCATGATCCTCGTAGCTTGAAGTGGTGAGCCAGCCCAACGTGCTCGTCGTGCTGTCAGATCAGCAGCGACCGGATTCGTGCGGGGTGTTCGGTCAACGTCTGCCGGTCACGCCGCGCTTGGACGCGCTGGCTGCCGACGGAGTGGCGTTCGACGAGGCGTTCACCGTCCAGCCGGTGTGCGGTCCGGCGCGCGCCGCGCTGCAGACGGGTGAGTATCCGACGACGATCGGATGCTGGCGGAACGGCATCGCCTTGCCTCCGGGAAGCGTCACGCACGCCGATCGGATGCACTCCCTCGGGTACCAGACCGGCTACGTCGGGAAGTGGCACCTCGCCTCCAACCGCGGCCACGGTCTGCCCACCGACCGACCGGAAGCGCGGTTCGAACGCCGACCGGTACCGCCCGGACGACGCGGCGGTTATCGAGACGCGTGGGTGGCGGCCGACGCGCTCGAACACACTTCGGGCCCCACCAGCGGCCATGTGTACGACGAACAGGGCGACCAGGTCGATCTGCACGGCTCTCGAGTCGACGCACTCACCGACGTGGCGATGGACAGACTGCGGCGATTCGACAATGACCGGCCGTTCTTCCTGTTCGTTTCGTTCCTCGAACCCCACCATCAGAACAACCGGTTCAGAGCAGTTGGGCCGAAGGGCTGGGCCAAGCGGTTCGCCGACTTCGACCGGCCGGGCGACCTGCCGGCGTGGAAGGGCGACTGGCGCTGGAACTACGCCGAGTACCTCTCGTGCTGCGCCAGCGTGGACGCCAACTTCGGTCGCATGCTCGACACGATGGACAGGTCGGGACAGCTCGAGAACACGCTCATCGTGTTCAGCAGCGACCACGGCAATCACTTCCGGACCCGCAACCTCGAGTACAAGCGCAGCCCCCACGATTCGGCCATCCGCATCCCGCTCGTTCTCGCCGGGCCTGGGTTCCGCGGTGGCGGCCACCGCAGCGATCTCGCCACCAACCTCGACCTCGTCCCCACCCTGGTGCGAGCCGCAGGCGGCGACGACCCGAGGCTGGAAGGAAGGTCGCTCCACGACGACACCGACGCGCCAGCGGATGTGCTCGTGCAGATCAGCGAATCACAGATCGGCCGGGCGCTCCGCACCTCGACCCACACCTATGCGGTGAAGGCGCCGACGCGCAACCCGTTCTCCGCTCACCGGATCCCTTCGGCCGGCAGCTACGTCGAGACGCACCTCTACGACAACCGCAGCGACCCCCATCAGCTGAGCAACCTCATCGACGACCCCGACTCGGCAGACATGCGTCGAGATCTCGCAGGTCGGCTGGCAACGCGGATCACCGAGGTCGAGGGCACGCGTCCCACCATCACCACCCGGCGTGGCAATGCCAGGGTTGCAGCTTGACGGGGACCTGGGTGAGGCCGCTGATGCGGGCCTCGATTTGGGTCGGCGCGGCTGCCGCCCCTCATCCTCAGGTCCGCGGCCAGGCGTCGTAGAACTCGGGCGGCCACCTCCGATCTGTCTGCAGCCCATCCCTCTCGACGAGCTCGTCACGGATCCGCTCGTAGTCGAAACAGTTGAGCTCGTACCTGTTGCCCCACGGGTCGGCGAACTCGAACGCCCAGCACAGGTCGAAGTCGGTCAGGTCGTCCGCTGTCAACGGTCGGCCTTCAGGAGTGCGAATCTCGCCGGGCAGCGAGTGGGCGAACGCCATGAACATCTCGGCGTCGACGCTGAATGCGATGCCCGCCTCGACCGGGACCATCGGGAACGAATCGGTGGCCTCGAACAGCGCCAGCGTGGTCCCCCCGCCGTCGGCCGAGATCTGCAGTGGACCGCCTTCGAAGCCCTCGGCCCAGAACCGGAACTTCTCCACCGGTTCGAATCCGAGGTGTCGCCAGTACCACCGTGCAGCTTCGACGAGGTCGGGTACTCGGATGTGGACGTGGTCCAAGCTGCCCATGCGAAAGCGCTTCTCGGACAGGGGCACCCTACCGATCCCCCGCCGTGGGCATGCCGACGGGTTGGCGGCGCGGCTGCGCGGCTCTGAATGCGATGACGGATTCCGGGCGTCGACCCCTGGGGCTGGCGCAATCGATCGAGGAGCGAGTGGAGTGACGTCACCGGAGGGTAGGTTCGCAGGTGAGTCGCGGAAACGTCCCCGCAACGCCGGCTCCTCGAACGAGTCGGCCGCGTTACCCCAGACCCTGGTAGCGAGCAGATCGAGAAATCGATCGTGGGGGTGCGTCGTCGATTTCGCCTGCCGTCAAGCGCTCCTCAGCTGGGGAGCTCGGTCCACCACAGGCTCACCACTCGGACGACGGCACGACCCTCCCCGTCGCGAACCTCCGACTCGTCCTTGGCGCCGGAAAGCTTCGCCATGATCTCGTCGAGCAGATCACGTTTCGCCTTCAGTGCGTTGCGGAAGTCCCGGTCGTCGGTGTGAGAGATCTCGCTTCGCAGATCAGATACATATGTGTGGAGCGCCTGCTGCAACGCGGACGACTCCTCTTCGGTCAGTTCGACGTCCACGACGCGCTCCCTCTGCCATCAGGCGTTCGTCCGACTCTACCGAGGCCGCTCCCCGACCCTGGACGGTTCGACGTGTCTTGGATGTCTCGCGACATCAGCCCGAAGATCTGCATCAGGCCGGGTGCCGATCCCAGCTGAGCGCCGAGAAGTGCGTGGGCACAGCCGACCCGAAGACATCCCAGCTCACGGCCGACACATGCGATCCCGCGAGCCGCGCGCCGACTGCCACCGCCTGGGTCTGGCCGGGTTGGGCGACTCCGCCGTACGGGGCGAGCACCGAGAGTTCGGCCTCGAAGCTCGGGGTGGCGCCAAAGTTCCAGAGCTCGAGGCGGTAGTCGTCGGAGCCGGCGAACCCACCGGTGCCGGGCAGCTGCGCCCAGTAGTAGCCGACCACTGCCCGGTCGCCGTCGAGCGAGGCCTCCACGCCCAGCGCGAAGCCCCCGAGTGCGCTGCCGTCGCGCGGAGAGATCGTCGAGGTGAGGTCCCATCCCCCGACGGCGCGGCGCGTCAAGAGCTCGGCGCGGCCGGCGGTGGGCACACCACCGAATCCGGAGAACCCGCCCTGGGTGCCAACGAGCAGGCGCGGCGTCGCGCCGTCATCGTCGAGCGACAGCGACCTCGCGAACCGGCCATCGTTTCCCGGTGTGATGGGGTTGGTCATGACGAAATCCGGCACCCAGGTCGTCGGCGCGGTCCGGTGATACACGGACACGTGGTCCTGGCCGCTCGACACCGCGAGCCAGTCGTGTTCGATGGACACGACCCGCCCGAACCCCGCGCGGTCGCTTGCTGTCCACGCCGGGTCGGGGCTGAGCGATGCGGCAGTGAGGAACGATCCCGAGATGGCACCGGTGGTGGACGACACGGTGAGCGGGTAGACGAGCACCGCCCCGACACCCGAGAGCGAGTTTGGCGACGGCGTGATCCCGAGGACCAGGGCAGTGTCGGTCACGTCCATGACCACGACGGCATTGACATCGAGCCCACGCGGCAGTCCGAGCGATTGCGACCAGACGTTGGTGGCGGGATCCACGCCGTAGAGGTGGACCGTGTCGAGGCCGGCGATGGCAGAGCGTGAGCGCACCGCGATGACATGGTCGCTCATCGACAGCCCGGCCACGTTGTCGTCCAGCGCGATCGTCTGGCTGGGCGTGGCAGCGGGCGCACCATCGACGCCGGTGCGGGGGAACAGCAACAGATTCGTCGAGGTCGCAGTGGGGCCGGTGGTGGGACTCATCTCGATGACTGCAACCCATTGGGCGGGGGTCGCGGCGAGGGGGCGCTCGACGAAGGCACCGGTCGTTCCGCTCCAGCCCACGAGGGTGGGCGTCCAGCTGGGACCGGTCGGCGCCGGGCTACACGCGGTCGCTCCGGTCAGGGCGACGATCACAGCGATGGCGCCGAGGAACGATCGGCGGTGTGACCAAGATGCGCTCATTGTGCGGACACTACGCACCAGCTCCCCCAGTTTGGTGGGCGGTAGGGTCGAGGAGTGACTCCGCTCCGTCTGGGCAAGGCCATGCGCGACATGCAGGGAGCTGACCCGGCGTCAGTTGTGGACGTCCTCACCACGGCGGCCCGTGATGCGGGCGCTTCCGACCTGGTCATGTACCTGGTCGACTTCGGTCACACCAGCCTCGAGCCCGTGCCGGACGGTCGGTCCGGCCAACAGCTGCCCCCGAGTGAGCCGGTTGCGGCGAGCATGGCAGGGCGGGCGTTCCTGGACCAGCTGGCCACCACAGCCGACCGGGCAGAGGGGGCAAGGATCTGGGTGCCCATCGTTGAGGGGTCTGACCGCGCCGGTGTGTTGGCCATCACCGTGCCGACGTCGAGCGACGCGACGATCAACATCTGCGAAGAACTCGGGATGTTCGCTGGCTACCTGATCGCGACCCACAGACGGGTGACCGACCTGTTCGACGTGTCGCGCCAACGCCGAGCATTGTCGGTCCCTGCCACCATGCAATGGGATCTTCTACCGCCGCTGCTCCTCAAGACGGAGCGGCTCAGCGTCGCCGGCCTCGTCGAGCCTGCCTACGACGTGGGCGGCGACAGTTTCGATTACGGGTTGAACGGTTCGACCCTCAACGTCGCCATGATCGACGCGATGGGCCACGGCATTGAATCGGCACTGATTGCAGCGCTCACGATCGGCACCTACCGGCACGATCGTCGAGCCAACGTCGCTCTCGATCGGGCCCACAACAATTTGGATGCGATCCTCACCGATCACGGGCGTCAGTTCACGTTCGCGACGGGCCAACTCGCGCAAATCGATCTCGACACGGGCACGATGACCTGGACCAACGCTGGACATCCGCTGCCCCTCCTCATTCGGCGAGGACGCGTCATTCGTGAAATGGAATGTCCACCGACCCCGCCGTGGGGGCTCGGCTCGGCCATACCCTCGAAGCAGGAGCCCACAATCACGAAGGATGGGCTCGAACCTGGTGACAGCGTGCTCTTCTACACCGACGGAGTCACCGAAGCCCACTCAGCCGGTGGGGAACAGTTCGGCGTGGAGCGACTGATGGATCTCGTCGGCCAGTATGCGTCGGATCAGATCGAACCGGAGGAGATCATTCGCCGGCTAGTCCGTTCCGTTCGCGACCACCGAGACGCCGACCTCGCGGACGACGCAACACTCGTGCTCGTCGAATGGAAAGGGCCGTAGCCAGGCCCTCCTCGCCGCCGACAGAACACGGGCATCAGGCGCCTCCGGCGAGCCTGGTCAGAGGGAGCGGGCCCACTGGTCGATGTGATCAACCGTGACATCGATGGTGAGCGGGTCGTCATAGAACTGAGTCTGGATCTGGTTTCCGGTGACGACCAACTTCTTGTCGTCACCCGGGATCTGCTCGACGAGGTGTTCCACGGTTGGGAGGTCGGTGGCCGAGTCGGTGCTGTTGACCACGAGTGTCGGCACCGACAGTGACCGGAACGATTGTTCAGCGTCGTATTGCCACAATTCGTGCTCGCTGACCGTGGCGAGGCGATTGCCCCACAGTCCCCGGTAGGTGAGCGGCTCGTGGCGAACCCAGTTGGAGTACCACGCGTAGGGGACGTCGAAGTTGAAGAACGAATCCTCCATGCGCTCGGAGATCATCGGTCGGTAGTCGGTTTCACCGGTGGCCAAGAATTGGTCGTGTGCCGGCTTGGTCGATGCCACCCACCGGTCGAAGCCCTCCTGTCCGCCGTAGCCGGCGACCATCTGGGATCGGATCAGATACGCGCCCACGACCAGCGCGACTCGGGAAGCCGCCGGCTCCTCGACCGCCGCCTGGGCGGCCCAGTTCGACCCCATGCACACGCCGAGCAGCCCGACGCGATCAGAATCGACGGTCTCGAGCGCTGAGAGGAACTGGGCGGCAGCTCGAAGATCCGTAACCTTGAGCGCAGGTGAGTCGTAGTGGAGCGGCTCCCCACCGGTCTCACCGAAGTGCCGTGGGTCGAACACGACGGTGGTGTAGCCGAGACGTGCGAGTCGTGTCGCGTACTGGATCGGCGACTGTTCCTTGACGAACCCGATCGGTCCGATGATGGAGAACCCAGGCGTTGGGCCCTCGGCGTTGTCGGGTGTGCACAGCACACCCGACATGTGGGTGTCACCGGAAGGGATGCTGACTCGGCGGCTGGTGTAGGTCATGGGTTGCCCTCTGTTCAGTGAGATCGTGTTGGTCTGGGTGTCGTTGTCTTGACGGCGATGGCGGTTTCGCCAAGGGAATGCGTGCGCCACTGCGACGCGTCGGCGAGTTCCGTGCGCACCGCGCTGGCGCCGCTGAGCGTGAGGTTTGCCGCAATCAACAGGCCACCGACGCGCAATCGGGAACGCAAGAGTCCGAGGACGGCGACCGTGGGAGCGAAACCGTCGAAGAAGGCCACGTCGTAGGCCAACTCGTCGAACCTCGCGAGGACGGACTCTGCGTCGCCGTGGTGGACCGAGACGCGATCGTCGAGTCCGTAGCGGGCGAGCTCGGCACGGGCGAGCTCGACGTGCTCCGCGTCATTCTCGACGGTGTCCACTGTGGTCGCTTCATTGGCGGACGCCAGCCAGCACGCCGTGTAGCCGAGCGCAGTGCCGACCTCGACGATCCGTTGGGCGCTGACCGCCGCGGCGAGCACGCCCGGGAGGGATCCTCCGTCGTAGGTGTAGGCGCCGCACCCGTGGCGCGCCTGATGCTGGCGGGTGTGATCTTGGAGCGCCTCGAATGGATCGACCGATGGGCTCTCGCTGTGTCTCATATGGTCAGATCCTGGGCTGTCGGCGGCGCCGAGTCCAAGACCCATCCAGGTCGTATTGATGCTGTCACAGCATCAGTGCTCCTACGATGTCGGGATGGATCTCGACCTTCGCCTCGTGCGTTCGTTCACCGTCGTCGCCGACGAGCTCCACTTCGGGCGGGCGGCTGCGCGGCTGTATGTCGCGCAGCCAGCACTGTCGCGTCAGATCCGCCGTCTCGAGACATCGCTCGGTGTGGATCTTCTGGACCGCACGACCCGCCGGGTTGAGCTGACTTCGGCCGGTTCATCGTTCCTGGTTCAGGCTCGCCGACTGCTCGCAGCGGG
>JBBQLA010000108.1:0-7273 GCA_038327485.1 Acidimicrobiales bacterium | reverse complement strand
GACCGGGCAACTCATCTTCGACCTTCGCAACAGCACCGACACCCGCCGTGCCGTCAGCGCGAGCGAACTGGGTGTAGCCGATGTCGATCGACGAGGCGGCCACGGATACGAGGCCTCGAGCCGTCGTGTGGTGATGAAGCTGATCCGTGCGCTCCCCGACGACCTCTCGCCGTTCACGTTCGTCGATGTCGGCTCCGGAAAGGGCGCCGTGTTGCTCTATGCGGCGACTTTCCCCTTCCGCCGGGTCATCGGTATCGAGCACTCCGCGGAGCTGCATGCCATCACCGAGCAGAACTTGCGGCGAGCCACCCAGGTCCGGCGCTGCACGAACGTGTCCTCGGTCATGATGGACGCGCTGGAGTTTTCGTTACCCTCCGGCCCCCTGGTGCTCTACTTTTGCAACCCGTTCGAACCGGAAGTGTTCGCTGCTTTCCTGGTACGGATCTGCGAGTCGCTGGACAGCGAGCCCCGACCGATCTATCTGCTGACACTGAACCCCCACAGCAACCAACTCGATGCCCACCCGTGGGCGCGTCGAATCGGCGGCAGTTGGGCGTCGTCTGCGTACCGCCTCGAACAATCCCCGCTCGCCTGACCCATGGATCACATGAACGCTGAACCCGTGAGCCTCGCCCGCTCAGCTGCACTCAGCGAACCGAGCGCGCCCACTCGGCTACGTCATCTCCCCACAACAATGAGCCGACGGTGACCGCAACCGTGAGCACACCCATGATGATCCACGTGTGCACCGGAAGATTGCCCTCCTCGGGCACGCCGGGAATCTTGCGGCGGATCAGTCGAATCGTTCGCTCGGCCCAGGCGAACGGCAGCAGATTGAGGCCCACGATGATGATCAACCAGCCCGGCCCGGGCAACGGCAGCGCAGCGACCCCGACGGCCATGATCACGAATCCGAGGACCATGCGAAGGAGCCGTCTGGTCAGGCCACTGCGAACCTCCTCGTCAGTCCGTTCCTCGACGCCGGTCTGACGCTCCGCTTCTTCGGCCGCCTCGATGAGCCGGCGAACGAACGACTCATGAGCGTCATGGCTGGCCGGCTCATCGGCGAACCGATCATCGGTGGGTCGACCTTGCTCCATGCGGCGAAACGGTACCGGGGATCCGTGGCGTGACAAGCTCGGCGTCATGGATGCAGCACAGGTGGTGGACGAGTTCATTCGGCGGGTCACCTCCGATGACCTCGACGGGGCTCTCGAACTGGTGACGACGGATGTCGAGTACGACAACGTCCCGCTGGGCAAGAACCTCGGCCCCGAGGCGATGCGAACGTTCCTCGGAGCGATGACGACCGGCATCGACGAGGTCGAGTTCGTGATCCATCGCCAGGTCTGCGCGGGGAGCACCGTGCTCAACGAGCGGTCGGATCGCTTCCGAATAGGTGCGACGTGGATCGACCTGCCGGTCGCCGGAGTGTTCGAGGTCAACGACGACGGGCTCATCACCCTGTGGCGCGACTACTTCGACATGGCCACGTTCACCGATCAGCTCACCGCCGCGCTCGGCTGACGAATGGACGTGGACGAAGCCGACGCTGCGGCCTATCTCGCACAGACCCTCGGCGTCGACACCGATGTCACCCTGATCGGCGAGGGAGCGTTGTCGAAGTGCTTCGCCTTCAACATGGGCCACGCCGAGATGGTCGTCCGTTTCGGCCGGTACGGCGACGACTTCGAGAAGGACCGACTGGCGTCGCGTTACAACGCCGAGTGGCTCCCCATCCCCGAGGTCGTGCAGGTCGGCAACGCGTTCGGTGGCTTCGCCTGCATCTCCACCCGCGTGCCGGGCACCCCGCTCGAGGACGCGACCGAGGCGGAGTGGGTCGAGCTCGCTCCTTCCGTCGTGGACATCATGGAGGCCATCCGCACGGTCCGAATTCCCGGCCCCGACACCTGGGGCCGTTGGGATCCCAACGGCGTGGCGCCACATCCCACGTGGCGAGACTTCCTGCTCGCGGTCGACGACGACTCACCCACGACCCGCACTCCCGGCTGGCGCTCGAAGCTCGGCGAGCACCCCGCCGGCGAAGAGGCGTTCACGTGGGGCTACGAGTTGCTCGGATCGATCGACCTGTCAGGCGTGACGCGCTCGCTGGTGCATGCGGATCTGATCAACCGCAACGTCCACGTCGTCACCGACGAGATCACCGGCGTGTTCGACTGGGGCGCCTCGATGTACGGCGACCACCTGTACGAGCTCGCGTGGTTGCACTTCTGGGCGCCGTGGCATCCCACTCTCGACATCAAGTTGCTCACCGAGTCCCTCGATGAGGAGTGGGACGCCGTAGCGCACGATGTGGAGCAGCGCGATCAGCGACTGCTGGCATGCCACCTCCACATCGCCCTCGATCACCTCGCCTACCACGCGCACACCGGAAACCCCTCCGAACTGGACAACATCATCCACCGGATTCGCCAGCTCGCTGTGTGACAACATCGGCACATGCATCTGAGGGGGATCAGGGGCACCAAGGCGCTCAGCGTCGTGGTGGCGGCTCTCATCATGACGGCCGGTTGCACCTCGGCTCCGTCCGCCGCCGGCGGAGGCTCCGGCGCTTCGGCCACCGTCGAGACCACCCACCGCCACCCGGTCATCCTGGTCCCCGGGTTCGAGTTCGACTGCGCTCCTCGGCACGGTGACTGGAACAAGTGGATCACGGCAGCGCACGTTCGCGGGTTCGCCGACAGCGAGTTCATCGTGATGCGTCCGGATCCGTGCGCGCCCAACGTCGACACCGCCGCTGCGCTCGGCCGGCTGGTCGACCAGGTCCTCGCCGCCACGGGAGACACCGAGGTCGACATCGTCGCCCACTCCATGGGAAGTCTGGCCGCGCGGTGGTGCATTCGATTCGGCTCGTGCGCCGGCAAGGTCGACAAGTTCATGGGACTGGCCGCGGCCAACCACGGCACGATCTGGGCCAATCTGTGCGCTGTGCTCTTCTGGTCGCATTCGTGCGGCGACATGGCTCCCGACTCGACCATGCTGACCGACCTCAACGCCGGCGACGAGACCTGGGCCGAAACCCGCTACGCGACGATCGACTCGTGGTGTGACTTGACCATCGTGCCGTTCACGTCGGCGTTCCTCGACGGCGCTGACAACATGTTGGACCCCCGTTGTCTGGGTCATTCCGATTGGAAGCTGGACAACCAGACCATCGATCGCACCTTCGCCTGGTTCGACGCATCCTCGACGAGCGGAACGGGCGGATCTCCGTGGACCTGACCGTCGCGGCAGTGCCGTTCTACTTCGGATCGATGGAAGTCGAACGCAGGTGGCTCACGGCCCACGCAGACGACCCCACCTTCGATCGAGGGCAGTTCGAACGACGAGACACCACAGCGAACCTGGCGATGGGTACCGCGAGCCTGTTCGCTCCGCTCGTGACGATGGCCTGGCGCAGGCACTTGGAACTCGGCCGCGGCCGATGGGCCAAGCCGGTGCTGGGGGTCGGCCTGGCTGCCGGTCTCGCCACGACCGTGGCTGATCACGTGAACCGGCGCTCTGCTCGACTCCGTTCGCCGCGCCTGCGATCGGCGGCGCGACGAGTGTCCGAGATCGGCTCCCTCACTGCGGTCGCAACGATCGGCACCGTTGTCACGTCCACCATCGGCGCCAAGTTGTCGACCCAGCGGCTGTGGCCCCATCGCCGATTCGATCTGGGTCGAGGCTGGAAGCCCACCGTTGCGGCCACCGTCGGATGGGATTTCATCTACTACTGGAACCATCGCCTCATGCACGAGAGCCGGTTCATGTGGGCGATCCACGCCGTGCACCATTCCAGCGAGCGCTACAACCTCAGCGTGGCGCTGCGCCAACCAGTGGCCGACGCCCTCGGCACGTTCGTTCCCTACGGCCTGCTGTGCCTGCTCGGCATCAGCCCCGGCCACGTCGAGACGGCTCGGGGGCTCAACCTCATCTATCAGTACTGGATCCACACCGAGACGATCGATCGGCTCGGGCCGTTCGAGGAGGCCCTCAACACGGCGTCTCACCATCGGGTCCATCACGGGGTGAATCCGCACTACATCGATCGCAACCACGGCAGCATCCTCATCGTGTGGGACCGCCTCTTCGGCACGTTCCAACGTGAGGACGAACCAGTGATCTATGGGCTGACCACCAACATCGGGTCGTTCTCACCGGCGGTCGTCGCCGGCCGTGAGCACGTCGAGATGGGCCGCGACATCGCCCGGTCCAGCACGTGGAAGCAGCGCATGTCCTATGTGGTGCGGGGTCCCGGGTGGGCGTACGCCCACCCGACGGCGCCAGGCCATCGCGAGGCGATGGCGTAGCTACCAGCTTCCGCCGCCGCCGCCGCCGAAGCCTCCACCGGAGAATCCGCCTCCACCGAATCCGCTTCCTCCGCCTGATGCAGACGACGACGGAGCAGCCATCGCGATTGATCCGGTGGTAGCAGTCGCGAAGCTCGACAGGACCCAACCGAACATGAACGGGTCGATGCCATAGGGGCTGGTGTACCAACCGCCGAGGCCCATCTCCTGGGGAGTGGCGCCCAGCGACGCGAAGGTTGATGCCCACTGCTCAGCGCACCCGAACACAATGGCGTAGGGGAGATACTCGCTGAACAGGTGCTTCTGTTCGATGAAGCGCTGGCGGTCACCTTCGCCCACGTCGAACAACTGCTTGAACCCCTTGACCCGGCCGACCATGGCGGTGCCCTTGGCACTGCGATGGGGGAAGCGATGACTCACGCCCAGCAGGATCAGGCCGATGATCGGCAGCGGCAGGGCCACCAGACCCCAATGCGTTCTCCACGCAATGAGCCCGCAGATCGCCCCACCCAGCACAGTGGCGGCGATGGCGATGCCGTGCCACCGAGCCCGCACCCGGTCGGGTCGGGTCGGGAACCAGCCGGCCGTGACCGAGTCGTCGTAGAGCGCTGACTCCACGAGTTGGAGTCGCGGCAAGAAGTTCTGCTTGAGGGCCGCCAACTCCACGGTCGTGCCGTCCCGGAAGATCGAATCCAGCAGGACCGATTCGGCGTGCAGCAACTGGTCGTCGGAGTTCTTCAGCTGCGCGAAGTGGTAGTCGCCGCCAACCGACCCGCCCATCAGGCTCTTGTGGGGCGGCTCGACCTCGTCGATGCGCAGATACCCACGAACGGCCAAGTCGACGATCATGGCCGAGACGTCGAGCGGGTTGGCCTGCTCGTCCCACAACGTGCCCATGTGCCCGGGCCGAATATTGTCGGGCGGCACGAACTCGACCGGGTGCGCGTCCTTGTCGAACAACGGCACGGGCCCGTCGTCGCCGGTCGTGTTGCCGAACGCCGCGTCGGTGGCGTTTCCCAGGAATCGCCGATCGCGGCCGTTGCGGTAGAGCAGCCAGCCGACCCCGGCCAGTCCGAGGGCCAAGAGCCCTCCCCCGCCGGCCATGGCGGGACCGGTCGGGCGGAACGCACTGGCGATGGTCCACTTCTCGCGCAGGTCAGGCGTCGGGGTGTTCACGACTCCCTTGCGGAGCGCCACCACGACCGTCATGCCCTCGCCCGAGCCGAGGTTCGACGCACTGAACGTAGCGTTGCCGTCGGCGATGGTCGCACCATCGCAGGGAAGCACTGAGCCGCCCGGACCAGCGAAACACGCCACCTTGGTCGGCTCGCCGGGTGCGGTCACCGTGGCCGTCGCGCTCGCTATCGACTGCTGCCACTGGTCGCCGATGGGATTGAAGTACAGCTCGTCGTGATCCTCGAACGCGTTCAACACCGACCCGAGGCGATAGGAGAAGGTGTAGGTGTGCCGCCCCGACACCGTCTGGTTCGCGTCGCCGACGCGGTAGTGGGCGTAATCGGGGTTGTCGTTCTTGCCGTCGATCTTCTCGAGGTCGGATGGAGCGTCGGGTGAGCTGGCACTCACATCGGAGATGGGCGTCAGACGCTGATAGTCAGCGCGGGAATCCGGCTTCTTGGCGCCGGCGACTTCGTAGGGAAAGACCACCGGGATGAACCGCTCGATCCCGTGTCGCCCCGAGGTGTTGAACACCTGCGTGATCGTCTCGGTCACATTGACCGAGTCGTCGGCGTTGATGACGATGGCCACGTTGTACGACTCGGTCTCGTCCGAGCCGAACTGGGCCCGTGAAGCTGATGAGGCGGATGCCGACGACGTGGCCAGTGCCATCGTCGCAACCAACACGATGACTGCGGCGGTCAACCGCCTGATGTGGATCACCGACTCATCGTAGGGTTCCGCCCCGTGGTTGCCGTGAACTCCCAGATGGTCCCGCTCACAACGCTGCGCCCCGCCGACCCGACCATCGAACCGCTGGTGACGGGTGCGCCGGCCAGCCTGGTCATGTTCTTGTCGAACCACTGCCCATATGTGCGCCACATCGGCCGTGAGCTCGGCCTCATCACCCAACGGTTCGCCGTCAAGGGCGTTGGCATCGTGGGCGTGATGTCGAACGACATCGAGGCCTATCCCGATGACGCCCCCGCGAAGATGGTGATCACGGCCCGCTCCTACGGCTGGGATTTCCCGTACCTGTTCGATGAGAGCCAAGACCTCGCGAGGTTGTTCAACGCTGCCTGCACTCCGGACTTCTTCGTGTACGGCCCGGATTCACGCTTGGCCTATCGCGGCCAGTTCGACGCGGCGCGCCCGAAGAACGACGTCGGCGTGACCGGGCGCGATCTCAAGGCGGCTGTCGAGGCAGTGCTGCGCGGCGAACTTCCCGACCCCGATCAAGTGCCTTCGTTGGGCTGCTCGATCAAGTGGCGGCCACTCAGCTGAACTGCGGCTCGTCCCACTCAGCTGAACTGTGGTTCGTCCCACCACGGGACGAACGGTGCCATGTCGTCGTTGACCGACATGGACCACTCGGCTGGCCGCTTCTCGAAGAACGCGGTGATGCCTTCGCGAGCGTCGGGCGCGGCGCCGGTGTAGTTCACCGCTCGGCTGTCGATGCGGTGGGCTTCCATGGGGTGCGACGCACCCAGCATCCGCCACAGCATCATGCGACTGAGCGCCACCGACACCGGAGCCGAGTTGGCGGCGATCTCGGCGGCGATCTCACGAGCCGCTGGCAACAGGTCGTCGGGCGCGTGCAGGCTCCGGATCAGCCCGGCGTCGAGGGCTTCGACCGCCGGAAACACCCGTGCGGTGTAGCACCACTCGGCCGCCTTCGAGATGCCCACGAGCCGCGGCAGGAACCAGCTGGAGCAGGCTTCGGGCACGATCCCTCGGGCCGCGAACACGAACCCGATCTTGGCGTGCTCGCTGGCCAGTCGGAT
>JBBQLA010000107.1:0-7309 GCA_038327485.1 Acidimicrobiales bacterium | reverse complement strand
CATGTGCGGCACCGAGCTGTCCGAAGACGCCTACGTGCTCGCCCCCGAGCCCGGAGGGCTCACGCCGTGGCACCCGTCGAACGCGACCCGGGCGTTCGGACGACTACGGGACCGGTTGGAACTGCCGACGTGGGTCCACCTCCACGGGCTCCGCCACCTCCAAGTCACCCAACTCCTCGACGCCGGCATCCCTCTCCGCAGCGTCTCTGGACGAGTCGGTCACCTGAACATGACGACCACCGGCAACATCTACGCCCACTGGATCCAAGAATCCGACACCCGCTCCGCCCAAGTCGTCGAAGACCGAATCTGGCGACGAGTCGAAAGTGGTCAGCCCTGACCAAGGTGTTTGGTCAGGGCTGAACACTCGGGCTTGCCTCTACTTCACTGCTGGTGTCAGCCTCCCAGCACCGTTCCGAGCCACTCGATGGTCGGTGTGAGGAGTGTCCCGTCGAACTGAGCGTCGGCGTGGGTGGCACCGGGAAGGATCGTCAGCTTCGGTTCGGCGCCAGCCTTCTGGAGGGCGTCGGCAAGGATCTTCGACTGCTGGAACGGGACGTTGCAGTCGGCGTCGCCGTGTGCGATCGAGAACGCGGGCAGCTTTGTGGCCGTGGCGATGTAGGTGATCGGGTTGGCCTGGGCGACCACGTCCTTGTTCTCCTGTACTGCTCCGCCGACCCACAGCGACTCGGGGGAGCTGGCGGGGTCGTGAGTTTCGGGGCTGGTGCATCCGCCGTCACCGGAGCTTGCCTGGGTGTCCATCTGGGCGAAGTCGGTCGGCCCGTACCAGTCGACGACTGCCTGCACGGCGCTCGACGTGTCGGCATTGCCCAACTTGGCGTCGTCGAGGACGGTTTCTTGATCGCTCGTAGTCCCGAGCAGTGCGACAAGGTTTCCGCCTGCCGACTCTCCCCAGGCAGCGAAACGGTTCGGATCGAGGTTGTAGGTCGAGGCGTTGGCTCGAAGCCAACGAACAGCAGCCTTCACGTCCTGCGCGCCGGACGGGAACGGGGCTTCGCCGGAGAGTCGGTAGTTGAGGCTCGCGACGGCGTAGCCAGCGTCGAGGAGAGGTTGCACCTTGCCGCCAACCATGGCCTTGTCACCGCCCTTGAACGCCCCACCGTGGATGTAGATGACGAGGGGCGCAGGTGCCGTAGAGCCGGTCGGTTGCCAGATGTCAAGCGTCTGTGCCGGCGAAGTCGTTGCGTAGGCGATGTCGGCCTTCGTCGCTGTTGGTGCCGTTCCGAAAGATCCGCCGCCCGGTCCTCGCATCCCGCCGTCAGGGGGTCCTGCTGCCGTCGTCGTGGTCGCCTTCGCGCTTGTCGTCGCCTTCGCAGTTGTGGTCGATCCTGCCGATGAGGTGGTGTCGTCGGTTCCGCATGCGGTCAGCAGCAACGAGACTGCGAGACCCGCAAGAGCGGCAACGTGAGTGGCTCGCCGGATGGGCTTGGCTTGGGGGCTGGGCATCGAAGTACTACTCCTGAGGATCGAGGTGAGGCCTCCATGCTCGAACGGCGTCGTTAGGGATTCGTTAGGTCCACGGTCGGAGCGTGGAAATCCTTTCGCCCTAACGAGATCTGAACATGGGCCACCTAGGGTCGACCCCATGCTGGCCGGACCTACCATCGTCTTCGCAGAGGACGACCGGCGGGTTCGGGAGTCGGTGCAGCGAGGCCTCCGACTCGAGGGATACGACGTGGTCGCCGTCGCCGATGGCCAACAGGCGGTCGACACTGTGATGCGCCAGGAACCGAGCCTGGTGGTGCTCGACGTGATGATGCCGGTGCTTGACGGGCTCACTGCGTGTCGGCAGCTCCGCACGCTGTTCCCCGCGCTGCCGATCTTGATGCTGACCGCGCGCCACGAGGTGTCCGACCGGATTGCTGGCCTCGACGCAGGAGCGGATGACTACCTCGTCAAGCCGTTCGCTCTCGGAGAGCTCTCTGCACGCGTACGAGCGCTGCTTCGGCGCAGCATCTCTGGTGCGGACCATCAGCTACGAGTCGGCGACCTGACCCTCGACCCCGACGCTCGCCATGCCAGCCGGGCCGGGCGCGACCTCGTGCTCACCAAAACCGAGTTCGACCTGTTGGAACTCCTCATGTTCAACGCCGGTGTCGTGCTGAGCCGCGACACCCTCTACGACCAAATTTGGGGCATCGACTTCGACACCGGGTCGCGCGCACTCGACGTGCACATCACCTACCTCCGCCACAAAACCGAGGCCGGTGGTCTGCCCCGAGTCGTGGAGACCGTCCGCGGCGTCGGCTACGTGATCAGACGATGAGTCTCCGCTGGCGAATCTCGATCGCGCTGGCAACCCTCGCCATGGGCGCTGCGACACTCGCCGCGATCGGCGCCTACCTCGCAACAGCCGATCAGCTCCGCTCGTCGTTCGATCGATCTCTGTCAGCCCGCGCTTCCGAACTAGGAACCGGGCCGAAATCAGACCCATCGGACAGGGGTGGCGGACCTGAGTTGGACGTCGCTGAAGGTTGCCCGCCGGCAGGACTCATTCAGCCTGCGTCGGCAGCGCAAGTAGTCGGACTGTCAGGTGCAATTGACGTCTGCATACCCGGCGGTCCCACGCTGACGGCCCGGACCAGCCCCCCACCAGGCACAGTTGCGTTGTCCGACGTGACCATCAACGGACGTACTCTCCGGATGGCGACGACCCGGTTCCACAATGGTGGCACCCTGCAAGTCGCCCGCGACCCGAGCGACTACCTCGAAGTTCTCGACGTGCTTCGAACGCGATTCATGTCCCTGGTCGTGGTAGTGAGTCTTGTCGCCGGGTTCGTGGGTTGGTTCATGGCCCGTCGACTCGTCAGTCCCCTCGTCCGCCTACGCGATGCAGCCCGCTTGATCGCGAGAACCGGGGACCTCACGACACCGCTGGTCATCGAAGGTTCGGGCGAGACGCGAGACCTGGCGATGAGCCTCGACGAAATGGTGCACAGCCTTGCCGCGTCGAAGGAGCAACAACAACGGCTGGTCAGCGATGCGAGCCACGAGATGCGTACGCCACTCACGAGTCTCACCACGAACCTTGATCTGCTCGATCGCTTCGACGAGCTGCCAATCGGCGACCGGCCCGAGGTCGTGGCCGCGGTGCGCTGCGATGTCGAAGAACTTACGTACCTCATGACCGAACTCGTCGAGTTGGCGACCGACCGGTCCAACGACGAGCCCATCCAGACGGTCGACCTCGCCGAGGTCGCCACCGAGGTGGCCGATCGGTGTAGGCGGAGGTCCGGCCGTGCGATTTCCCTCGTCGTCACCAACCCCGGTGCCGTGGCTGCCAGACCACTGATGATCGAGCGTGCCATCAGCAACCTTGTTGACAACGCCGTCAAGTACAGCGCCACGCCGTCGCCGATCGAGGTGCGCGTCGGACCGCACACCGTCGAAGTACTGGACCGCGGGCCGGGCATCCCTGCGGAACTGGCCGATCGAATCTTCGAGCGCTTCTTCCGCATGCCCGAAGCGCGTAGCCAACCGGGTTCCGGGCTTGGGCTGGCGATCGTCCAGCAGGTTGTCGAACGTCACGGTGGCACCGTTTGGGCCCGGCCGCGGGACGGTGGCGGGCTCGCCATCGGGTTCGAACTCCCCGACAACACCCGGGTGTGACCCATCCTGGCCCGGCCTAACGAATCGGCATGCGGCCCCCGCCTCAGCTCGTTGCGCTTGCGCAACAAGCCAGTCTGTGCCACTCCCTGACCAGGTGACCTGACCACCGATTCGGATGTGGAGATGAATACTCGCCGGCGACGAGGGAGGCCGACACGATGGGCCCGTGGCGAAGGACCAGCAACCTCGGGTGGCGATCCGCCGATCACGACGCAGCGGCGCCAAGGACGTGGCCGACGATGACTTGCTCGGGTAGCGTTCACGCCGTGAGTGACCGTCCGTTCATCAGCGTCGACGAGCTGGAACTCATGTCGCCGAACGAACGTCTGGCGGCAGTTCGCGATCGAGTCGTCACCGACCTTGACGAACTCCCGGACGACTTCCGCAGTCGGATCATCGCCACTGCTCAGTCGCTCAGCGACCGCCCCCTCGCCAACTGACCGACGTGTCAGCGCGCCGCCGGGTCACGTTTCATGACGCGTTCTTCGACCGGCTCGAGGAACTGCTCCCCCCAGAACGTCCCGGCGACGGAACACCTTCCCGAAGTGACTTCATGGCGTTTGAGCTCCCGCCCCTCGTCGACCTCCTGGCGGCCGAGTTCGAACAGATGACAACCGCCATCCCGGGCGTCCCTGGCGTCCGGGTCCTCGTCGCGAGCGGGATCCTGGTCGACCGCGTAGCGATCTACGTCCGCGAACTCGGCCCAGACGTCGTTGAGGGGCTCCTGCTCGACCTCGACGTCCGCATCGAGTAGCCCCTCCGTCGACAGCTTCACGCCACTGCTCAGGTGTTCGCTACAGCCATCCCCGGCACGCCCGAATCGGTGGCCAACTCGCGTGGTCAGGGAGTGGCACAGACTGGCTTGTTCCGCAAGCGGAACCAGCGAGGGTCGGGTTCAGGTCTCGTCGAAGGACTTGTGCGGGGCGACGTCCTCGTCGACTCAGGTCGGCCGCCCAGCGAATGCGCTCGGCGGTAGCGTGAGCTTTATGGGTCGTCGGCGAGTGTTGGTCGAGTCGCATCGGGAGCAGATCGCCGAGGCCGTTCGACGCCATCGGGGTCGAGCCGCGGCGATCTTCGGCTCGGTCGCTCGCGGCGACGACAACGACTCGAGCAATGTCGACTTCCTCATCGAGTTCGAACCGGGCAGCTCACTGTTCGACCTGCTCCACCTACAGGACGAGCTGCGTGAACTGCTGGGCTGCGAGGTCGACGTTATTTCGAGCGGCGGATTGAAGGACCGCGACGAACACATCCGCCGCGAGGCCGTGAGTTTGTGAGTGGAGCGGGCGAGCCACCGTCGGCGCCGAGGAGCACTGAGCATTCCAACGCGAGCGCCTACCGACGGACGGCAGATGCCTTCCGTGACGGAGACTCCGAGTTGTTGAAGTCGCTGATCGCGGACGACGTGAGCTGGCACGTGCCCGGGGAGCACTCCATGGCTGGCGACATCATCGGACGCGCGGAGTTGCTCGAGTGGCTCGCGGCAATTCGGGCGAAGGGCTTCTGGTTGACCGAAGACGATGTGTTCGGGAGTGATCAGCACGTCTGTGCAGTGAGCACGATGGGTGCTCGGCGCGAGCACGTCGATGTTCAGACTCGCGTGGTGAGCGTCTTCCGCTACCGGGACGGTCAACAGCTCGAGCGATGGTTCTATCCCGACAGCGAGACGGACTGGCGTCGGATCTTCGACGATTGACGGGGACGCCTTTCGAGGCCGGCGTCTCACGAAACGTCTCACGAATTTCGTGAGACACGGCGAAACAGGGCGGTACGATCCGTGAGACGTCGGTGCGAAAACCCTTACGGGACGGGCTCCGACGGGATCAGAAGGACATTCGAATCACGACTTGTAAACAGCAGGTCGTCGGTTCGATTCCGACCTCGGGCTCTTTGTTTCCGGGGTTTTCAGCCCCTCGAAGGGTGCCGAAACAGGCGCATCCTCATCCCTTGCTCACCGACGAGCGCGTGAGTAGACCGTCCATCACTTCGCTGCGTCGAACGCCCGCCGGACCGACGCCGGGATGCGGCCCTTGGCCGAGACCGGCTGGCCGTTCGCGCTCGCCCATGCACGGATCTCCCTCGCGGTCGGCTCGGCGGGGGCCAAAGGGCCGGCCGCCGGGAGCTCCGCCGTGCGCGCCGCCGCCGGTTCGTCCTCGGCGTGATGCGCAAGGGATGCACCGAGGTACCGGTATGTCCACTCCTGCGCGAGCAGACGGGTCTCGCAGAACACGATCGGCACGCCCGGGAACCGGACCTGCGCCTCAGCGAGCCCTTCAGCCAGCACCCCAGGCGCGACGAACTGTGACTTGAACACCGCCGAGTAGCGGTCCTCGACCACCAGCGCGGCACGAGGAAGTCCGTCGAGAGCGGCAAGCAGGTAGCGGAGTTTGCCGCTGGTCAGCGTCGACGAGAGGTCCGCCAGGCTCTTGCGCTCCACGACGGCCACGACCCGACCGTCCTGTTCGACCGCATAGTCACCCGCTGGCAACGCCTGTCGACGTGTCGTCGCTTGCTGCGCGCTGAACCCCCACGGGTAGCGCTCGTGGCTGTCCACCAGGATGTCGAGCACCAGCCCCGCAGCCCGACGAGTGGGCGTCGTCACCGATGGCCGCGCCTGGCGGGCGGTGCGGGCACTCTGCCAGAAGATCACCTCGCGACCACGCGCACGCGTGAACACGAACTGCGACCGGTTCTCCCGTCCCCGATCCAACACCAGGTCGATCGCCGCGCCGCGACGGACACAGGACTTCACCGGCACGCGCTCCACCACCTCGACAGCGTCGTCCCAGTCCAGCGACGGGTGGCAGTACACCTTGGCGGTACGAGGCCACGTATCGCGCACCTTCAGAACTACACCATGAAGACCCAACGGCAGACGCACCAAGTACGGCAGCGCTGAGTCTCCGTCCGGATTGCGGGCGACGACGAAGTCCTCCACTGGCAACATCATCGCGTCGACTGGACCCGCCGCCCGCGCATTCCTACGCGTCCGCATCTTTGGTTGCGGCGGCAGCATGACACCATGACGAAGAACATGACGGTCCGATTGCCCGACGACTTGGCGGCCGACACCAAGGCATTGGCCCGCGTCGAAGGCAAGAGCGTGAACGAGACCATCAATGACGCGCTCTCCGCCGCGGTCGAACAGCGTCGCCGAGACCCGGAGTTCAAGCAGCGCGTGCGCCAGATCATCACAGAGGACCGGGAGCTGCTCGAGCGGATCGCGAGTCCCCAATCTCTCGGCCGCGGAGCGTTCGGCGCCCTCGGCGAGTGAGTGACGGTTACTTCGCGTCGGCCCGTTTCACCACATCGAGCAGCTCGGCGCGAGCTCGCGCCACACGTGAGCGAACCGTGCCGATCGGGCAGCCGATCGCGCTCGCAGCGTCCTCGTAGGACATCCCGAGGAGCTGCGTCATGACGAACGCCTCACGCCGTTCGATCTCGAGTCCCGCGAGCAGATCGTCGATCCAGCCCGATGTCGGGGCGGTCGACTCCGAGATCATCGGGGTGAGCTTGCGAATCAACCGACGCTGTCGGTCGCGGCGGCGGACGTGATCAGCACACACGTTGCGGGCGATCGCGAACAGCCACGAACGCACCGGGGCGTCACCCCGAAACCGCGAGATCGACGCAATCGCACCAAACAAGGACTCTTGAACCAGGTCAACCACCACCCCGG
>JBBQLA010000106.1:0-7371 GCA_038327485.1 Acidimicrobiales bacterium | reverse complement strand
TGGCGCGTCGAGCTGCGCTGTCCGGCGGGACCGGCCGCCACGCCGCTGACCCCCGACCCGGTCGATCCCACCCACGTCGCCCGGCCCCGGGCTGGTTGGTACGCCGGCGACTTCCACCTCCACGCCTATCAGAGCAACACCAACGGCCCGGCTCCGGCCGACATGGTGAAGTTCGCCCGAGCCGCCGGGCTCGACATCATCCCGGTGACGGAATACGTGACTCCGGCACACTGGGATCGCCTCGGTGCGACCCAACGCGCCAATCCGGACGTACTGATCTGGCCGGGTCGAGAGGTGATCACCTATTTCGGACACATGATCGTGCTGAGCGAGACCACGGGCGTCGAGTACCGGGTCGGCCATGACGGCGTGACCATCGGCGACATCCAGCGGGCCGCCGCCAAGGACGGAGCGCTGGTGTCGATCGCCCACCCGACGATCTTCCCGCCCGACACGTTCGGCTCGGCCTGTCGCGGTTGCTTCTACCAGATGCTCGACCAGACCGACTGGGCGTCGACCACCATGATGGAGGTCGTCACCGAGGGGGCCTTGGCCGAGTTCGGCGGCAAGGACGTGGCCAACCCGTTCGTCCGAACGGCCATCGCGCTGTGGGAGCAGGAGCTGCGCGCTGGGCACCGACTCACCGCAGTGTCGGGTTCGGACGACAAGACCGGCGAGAAGTACGGCAAGACATCGACGATGGTCTTTGCCCAGCAGCTGAGCCGACCAGCGGTCGACGAGGCCTTGCGGCGAGGCCACGCCTATGTGCGAGGGCTGGGCAAGGCCAGCCCGACGATGGACCTCACCGCCACGACCCAGACTGGCACCACCGCCATGTTCGGCGACACCCTGGTCGCAGACGCGGCGACCATGAAGGTAACCGTGAACGGCGGCACCGGCGATCTCCTCACCGTTCGGCGGAACGGCACCGAGGTCGAGCGCGTGCCCATCACCAGCGACCCGTTCGTGCACGAGACCGCCATCACCCGCAGCGCCGACGAGGGCCCTCTCGGCACGTTCTGGGGTGCCGAGGTGCTCGACACCACCAAGGCGCCGGGGAGTGAACTCGCCGTCGACGTCGCCAACCCGGTCTTCCTGGCCGACACCGCGCGACCCGAGCCGGTGCTGCCCCACTTCGTGAAGCCCGCGGCGGACAAGTCGGCGCCGACTCCGGCGTCGGTTGCCAAGTCATCTGGCTTTCGGTGGACCTCCAGCTGGACGGCGGCGGTGATCGTTGCCGCGTTGTTCGCACTGGTCGGCGGCACCTACGGCCTGGTCTCCTCACGTCGTCGCCGACGAAATCCACCGACCTGACCGTTCTGTCGCGCCGAGCCGTACCGCCGCGTACGGGGTGGCCCTACAGAACGGGTGGGGCGGCGGCTTCGAGCGCTTGGCGGGCGAGCTTGCGTCGGTTGCGACCCTTCACGATCACGAGCCACAGCAGGAACGGCAACGCATAGATCACCATCAGCACCACGAACATCAGCGCGCTGTTGACGTCGCGGGTCACGCCGTTCTCGGTGCAGCTGGTGGCGTCACTGACGCCCTTCTCGTTCACCCCGTAGACGACCTCGAAGCCGGTGTGGAACTGCCCGTTGGGGCACACCACGATGGCAGCCGGACGCTGAATCGGCTCCCACTCGAGCCCTGAAGCGACGCCTGACACGATGATGCCCAGCGTCAGAGCGATCACGACCATGACCAGCTTCGACATGCGGGCGAAGCCCTGAGTCAACGTCAGGACCGTCGGATCGGCGATGGCATCGCCCGACGTCGCGCCCGGCGCGAGGATCGATGCCTTTGCCTGGGTGAACTCGTCCTCGCTCAATGAGCCCTGCTGGCGGAGCGCGGCGAGCTGCGCAAGTTGCTGATCGACGGTGACGGCCATGGACTCGACATCGGCATTCGATCTCACCAGCCGAAGGAATTCGTGAGACTCACGCCACGGCAGCGGGCGCGTCGGGCAGTCTTTCGTGATGATCGAGCACACCTCCCGCTTCCACGTCGACGCACCTCGTCAGCGGGTGTGGCGGGCGTTGCACCCCAAGCCTCCCGTCGACCGGCCGCCCGGTCCCCGCGTGATCGAGTACCAGGGTGGCCGGATCGAGATCCTCGCGGAAGGCGACGACGCCGGGCAGGGCCTCGTGCGCATCTGCACCTTCACGACCCCGAAGTACCTGCTCTCGGGAGGTCGCGCCCAGTCGTGGGAGTGCATCACCGAGGCGCGCCTCTACGAGTTCTCCCGCTACATCGCCGTCGGCAAGCCCCTGTGGTCACGCGCCGAGGGTCACCACGAGCTCACCGATGCCGTCGGGGGTGGCTGCGATCTGACCTTCTACGAGACCTACCACGCCCACAACCCGGTGTTGCGGGCGCTGCTCGAGGAGCGGGTGCACCGATTCATCTCGAAGGACAACCACCTGACCTACCTCACGGTCCTCGGCTACTGCGGGACCGTGACCGAACTCACCGGCTCGTGAGGCAGTTGCTCAGCTGAACGTCTCGATCAACGTGATCGCCGCCAACAACAGCAACACAGTGGCGGCGATTCGGCGCACGACGCTGATGGGGACGACCCGCAACAGCGTCCGGCCGGCCAGCACCGAGATCGCCGCGACGGCCCACAACGCCACCACGGCCCCGACGGCCACGCTGAGAGGATCGCGATATCTGGCCGCGAGCGTGGCGGTCAAGATCTGCGTGAGGTCACCCCACTCGGCGATGAACACCACCACGAAGCCCGTGCCGATCACTCGAACCGGCGACAACTGCTCGCGGCCGGCGACCCGATCGACCGCTTCAGCTTCCTCGGCTTCCAGCACCGACTCGGATGGCTCGCGGACGAGCACGATGGCACCGATCACGAAGAGCGCAGCAGCGATCGACCCCACCAACCAGTGCGGGGCCAGCGACAGGAGACCTCCGGCGGTCACTGCGATGACCACGTGAGCGGCGAACGCCAACGCCATCCCGCACCACACCAGTCCCGGCCGGAACCGGGTGCCCAACACGAGTCCGGCAACCATGGTCTTGTCCGGCAACTCGGCCGGGAAAATCACTCCGAAGACCGCCAACGCGGTGAGGACGTTCATGCCGGCGCTCGCCGAGTCATCACATGCGTGGCGTCAGGCATCCCCGATCATGGTCACAGTGGCGGCATCGACTCCAAGTTGGCTCGGGCCTGCTGGTCCATCAGCTCGACCTTGACGCCATCTGGATCGGTGACGACGGCCAGGCGTACCCCCGACACCTCGATCAACTTGGGCTCGCCACCGACGCCGAGGCCGGCCAGTCGGGGCAGTACCGCGTCGAGCTCGGCGTGCAGCGAGACGAGGAAGAACCCTGACGCCGGTGGCCGGGAGGCGATGACCTCGGTCTCTGGGACCCTGTCGGGGACGGCGTCGCCCTCGAGACCGTCGAAGGCGACGAGCTCGATGATGCCGGACTCGAAGTCGCCCGATTCGCCGAGGAACACCGACCGCAGCTTCGAAGTGGGTGCGCCGAACAAGGTCGGCCAATCACCGTCGAACGACAGGTCCATCATCTCGGCGAGACCCAACCCGTCCCGCCAGAACCGCAGACTGGCCTCGACGTCGCGACTACAGATGGCGGTGTGGTGGATCCTGGCCATGGCGTGGTGTCCTCATGGTGTTTAGACTCCGAAGTTGGACACGGAGTCTAGAACTTGGGAGGACAGTTGCGCGAGGTTCCCGACCGGCTGGCGACGAAGCTCATGCTGGCGGCCGACCTGTTGGCCACCCAAGGTCTCGACGACACCAAGACCGAGGACATCGCCACCGCCACCGGCATCCCCAAGGCCACGCTCTACTACTACTTCTCAGGCAAGGAGGAGATCCTTGGCTTCCTGTTCGAGCGGGTGCTCGACGCCGTCGAAGCCGCGGTCGCCGAAGCCGCTGCGGGAGATGACCCGGCAGCAGACCGACTCCGTCGGGTGATCGCGGCCCACCTGCTGGTCTTCGCCGAGCTGCCGATGCCCAGCCTCGCCCTCCAACTCGACCTCGGCCGGGCCGCCCGCCTGCCCGATCTCTCGCTCCGCTCCCGGCAGTCCTTCGTGGACCCGGTGGCGCGGCTGCTGTCGGAAGGCGCCCGTGACGGCAGCCTGCGCAAGGTGAAGCACCCCCACCTCACCGCTCTTGCGCTCCTGGGCGCCATCACCACATCGGGGGTCAACGCAGTGAGTCCGTCATCGACGCCGAGCATCGCGACGGTGACCGAGGTCGTGACCTCATTCGTGATGGACGGACTCGCCACCACTGCGAACCGAGCCCGGAAATGACCGGCCCCGCACTGGTCGTCGGTGGAGCATCGGGCATCGGTCGGGCGGTGGTCGAGCGGTACCGCGCCGCCGGAACACCGGTGGTCGTGTGGGACGTCGCCGGCGATCCCGACGTCGAATGCGACATTGCCGATCCCGCGCAGATCGAGGCCGCCACCGCCTCCACCGTCGAACGGTTCGGGGTGCCGAGCGAGGTGACGGTGACCGCCGGGATCGGCCATTCGGCCACGCTCCTCGCGCTCGATCCTGACGATTGGGACCGGGTCATCGCCATCAACACTCGCGGCCCGTGGCTGGTCATGAAGGCGCTGGCGGCGGCGATGATCGATGCCGGATCACCCGGGTCGATCGTGGCCACCTCGAGCATCAGCGCCCACGTGATCGACCGCGGCATGGGGGCGTACTGCGCGTCGAAGTCCGCGCTCAGCACGCTGGTCCAGATCGCCGCCATGGAGTGGGCGCCGCAGGGAATCCGTGTCAACGCCGTCGGGCCAGGCGTGACACAGACCGCCATGCTGGGACGAGCGCCCGTCGATTCCGGGTGGCTGGCAGCGGTGCAGCGACGCACTGCCTTGGGCCGTCTCGGTCAACCGGCCGACATCGCCGAGGTGGTCACGGGACTCCATGCCATGACGTGGGTCACCGGCCAGATCATCGACTGCGACGGCGGGTTGTCGTTGTACAGCCCCATTGACTCCTTCGGCGAACACCAACCACGGTGAAGTTCCCCTGGGCTCGCGACGAGTCAGGTCCTGCTGACCGCTGGCGCCCGACGATCGCAGTGCTCGGCGCCGGTGCGGGTGGCATCGCGATGGGCGTCTCGCTGTCGCGTGCCGGCTACGACTACACGATCTACGAGCGCTCCGACGGCGTGGGTGGCACGTGGCGAGACAACACCTATCCGGGCGCGGCCTGCGACGTACCGTCGCATCTCTACTCGTTCTCGTTCGCCCCGAACCCGTGGTGGAGCCGCACCTACGCCACCCAACCCGAGATCTTGGCCTACCTGGAAATGTGCGTCGACCGCTTCGGCGTTCGCTCCCACGTGCGCACCGGCACCCCCATTGTGGAGGCGCATTGGCTCGACGATGACCGGCAGTGGGAACTCACCGCCGAGTCCGGCGAAAAGTTCAGCGCCGATGTGCTGGTGAGTGGGTTGGGCTTGCTGAACGTGCCGCTGATTCCCGAGCTGCCCGGCGCCGAACGCTTCGAAGGACGGCAGTTCCACTCGGCCCGATGGGATCACAGTCGACCGATCGCCGGCGAGCGCGTTGCGTCGATCGGAACGGGGGCGAGCGCAATTCAGTACGTGCCGGCCATCGCCCCCGACGCCGAGCACGTGACCGTCTTCCAACGGACACCGATCTGGATCACCCCTCGCATCGACGAGCCGTTCCCCCTGGCGCAGCAGCGCCGGCTGGCCCGCAACCCGCTGGCCGCCCGTGTGCTTCGAGCCAAGATCTGGTGGGCGTATGAGCAGGGAAGTTTCCGCACCGATTCCGACCAGACCCGCAACATGACGGCGTTCTCCCAGGCGTACCTCGAGCGGAAGATCTCCGACCCCGAGCTTCGAGCCAAGCTCACCCCCGACTACCCGGTGGGATGCAAGCGCCCGCTCATCTCACGTGACTGGTTGCCTGCGCTGACCCGACCCGACGTGCGGGTCGTGACCGAGCCGATCACCGAGATCACCGAGCACGCGGTGATCACCGCCGACGGCGAGCACCACGAGGTCGACACGATCATCTACGGGACCGGCTTCAAGGCGAACGAGTACCTCAGCACGGTCGTGGTGACCGGACGCGGTGGACGCAAGCTCCACGACGACTGGAGCGACGGCGCCGAGGCGTACCGGGGCATCACCGTGTCGGGCTACCCGAACCTGTTCCTGCTCTACGGGCCCAACACCAACGGGGTCACCTCGATCATCTTCATGCACGAGGCGCAGGTGCACTACGTGATGGGCGCGTTGCGAGCCCTTCGACGGCGTGGCCACCGTCCGCTCGAAGTGCGCGAACGCGTGAGCACCCGTCACAACCAACGTCTGCAGTCGCGCTTCGACGGCACGGTGTGGACGGCGGGGTGCACGAACTACTTCACCGCCCCGAGCGGGAAGGTGGTCACCCAGCTCCCCGACACCGGGGGTCGTTACTGGCTCCAGACACGGGTGTTCGACAGTTGGAGGTATCGACGTGGCTGAGCAGACCGGTGGAGCTGGGCGCGAACGCGAGCCGCTGGTGCAGTTCGACCATTTCACCCACGTGACCCTCGGTGGGTCCGACGAGTCGTGGCGTGCGTTACGAGAACAGCATCCGGTGGCATGGACCGAGGCGAATGGCGGCCATTGGGTGGTGACCGGATACGCCGAGGTCGCCACTGCGTTCAAGGAGTGGCAGACCTTCTCCTCGGCCCGAACCGATCCCGGCGTCTCGTCGCTGGTGCTCGGTGACGCGCCCATGCCGTTGCTCATCCCCGAGGAGCTCGACCCACCGACGTGGAACTCGCCGCGCGATCTGCTGAACCGACTGCTGGCGCGCCGCGAGATGGAACTCCTGCGTCCGCGCATCCGGGCGTGGGCCGATCACTTCATCGACGAGTTCATCGAGACAGGCACCGCTGAGCTCGCCAGCGCGCTGTCGGTCCCCGTTCCCGCAGCGGTCACGATGGAGTGGCTCGGCTGGCCCCCCGACGAATGGATGAAAGCGGCATCGACCTTCCACAACATGGCCCGCTACGAGATGAGCTCACCCGAGTTCATGCGGGCGGCGCGGCAGTTCGGCTGGCTGGCCGTGCGGATCCACGAGGAGGTGGCTCAGCGTCGGGCAACTCCTTGTGACGACGTGATGAGCATCATCTCGAACCATGAGATCGACGGACGGCCCATCTCAGCCCCCGAAGCCGAGTCGATGGTGTTGTTGGCGATCGGTGGCGGAGTCGACACGACCACATCGCTGACCTCGGCGGCGCTGGTGCACCTCGGGCAACATCCGGACCTGCGGGCCCGACTGCGCGACGACCGCTCGCTGATCCGGCTGGCGACCGAGGAGTTCCTCCGCTACTACCCGCCGGCGCGA
>JBBQLA010000105.1:0-7378 GCA_038327485.1 Acidimicrobiales bacterium | reverse complement strand
ATCACCAGCGCTGCGCCTGCGTCGCCGGCTGCGGTCTCGTCCGAGCTGGACGGGAGGCCGGTGCGAATGTCGGCCGATACGACGAGGGTGGTCTCGTTCGACGAGAGCGCCGCCCGCAACGCTCCGACTCCCGAGCGCACCGCGCCACCGAGGTCGAATGCCGCGGTCGCGGCGGGCAACTGCAACGCCGCATGCACGATCGTGGCGTTGGTCTTCTCGAGATAGGTCGGAGTGGATGACGTGAACCACAGCGACTGTGGCACGACTCCGGTTCGCGCCAGTGCGATGCGGGCCGCCTCGACCCCGAGAGTCGTGGCGTCCTCGTCGTAGGACGCCACCGAACGGGTGCCTTTGCCGCCACTCCCGTGGAACGCGCCCACCGCAGATCGTTGGAGACGCCAGTACGGGAGGTACCCGCCGGCAGAGATGATCCCTCGCATGTCAGCCAGTCTACGGTCGAATCTGACGGGTCGTCAGATTCGGATGGGAGGTGTTGCGACCAGCCCGTAGTGTCCCGTTCCATGCTCTTGGGTGACATCGCCAACGCCGACGCCGTTCCGTACGGCAAGCCCCTCGACGGGGTGCGGATCCTCGCCGCCGAACAGATGCAGGCGCTCCCCTATTCGACCCAACTCCTCGCTCGACTCGGCGCGGATGTGATCAAGGTCGAACACCCCCGAGACGGCGAGTCGGGCCGCGGTGCGCTCCCGGCCATGCTCGACCCCGACGGTCGAAGCGTCGGTGCCACGTTCCTGCGCAACAACCTCAACAAGCGCTCGGTCGGCATCGACCTCAAGCACCCCAGGGGCAAGGAACTCTTCGTCGAGCTCGCCGGCAACTTCGACGTGGTGGGCGAGAACTTCAAGGCCGGCACCATGGACCGCCTCGGCCTCGGCTACGACGTGCTGGCGGCGCGCCACCCCCGCCTGATCTGGGTGTCGGTCTCCGGCTTCGGCAACCTCGGCGAGTCGCCCTACCGGGATTGGCCGGCCTACGCCATGGTGCCCGAGGCCATGTCGGGCATCTACGAGTTCGCCCGACCGCCTGGCGAGGCCCCGAGGGTCACGCCGGTCGGAGCGTTGGGCGACATCAGCTCGGCGCTCTTCGCGGTGATCGGGATCCAGGCTGCTCTCCGCCACCGCGAGACCACCGGGTTGGGCCAGCGAGTCGACATCGCCATGTTGGACTCGGTCATCGCCATGACCGACGTGGTCACCAATTTCTGGTCTCTGGGTCGCCGCGACGGGTTGGTCGATGGAGTGATGGCGTCGTTCATGTCGGGCGATGGGTGGTTCGCCGTGCAGGTCGTGCGGGAGCACCAGTTCGAGAAGCTGGCCGAGTTGTTGGGCCATCCGGAGTGGGTGACCGACGAGCGCTTCGCCACTCGGGCGGGGTGGACGGCGCAGACCGAGCCGATCATCCGTCCGGCCTTCGAGTCATGGGCGGCCGACAAGACCCGCATCGAGGTGTGCGACCTACTGGGGAGGGCCGGCATCGCTTCGGGCCCATGCTTCACCCCGCCCGAGGTGATCGCCGACCCGCACGTCGCCAATCACCACATGCTGGTGGAGATGGAGCGCACCGACGGCGTCGCCGAGCCCGTGCTCATCCCCGGCAACCCGGTGAAGCTGTCCCGCGTGGCCGAAGGGCCCGAGACGCGGGTGCCGTGGGTCGGCGAGCACACCGAAGCGGTGTTGACCGCCGAGTTGGGCCTGAACGAGGCGGAGCTGTCGTCATTGCGCGACGACGGCGTGATCAACTGAGGCCGTGGCGGATCGGCTCGTCGAGCACCGCCGCGGCCACGAGGTCTTCGCACGCCCGGGTGTCGTTCCAGCTGATCTGCTGCTGCTTGGCCCGACGGAAGTACAGCTGAATCTCGTACTCGAGAGTGAAGCCCACGCCGCCGAAGATCTGCTGCGCCATGGCGGTGGTGTCGCGGTAGGTGTTGCAGGCGAACAGCTTCGACATGGCCGCCAACTTGGTGACGGGACGGCCGAGCGAATGCGCCCACGCCGCTTCGTAGTTGATGGCTTTCGATCCGTCGATGGCGGTCTTGGCATCGGCCATGTCGTGGGCCAACGCTTGGAAGGCACCGAGGGGCTTGTCGAACTGCTCGCGATCCTTCGAATACTGCACCGTGATGTCGAGCGCGTGCTCGCAGCCACCGTTGGCGTAGGCGGCCTGCAGGATCATCGCGTCGTCCATCACCTTCGACCAGGTCGCCCAGCCCGACCCCGCAACGCCGATGCGGTCCGCGGCTGCCACCGTCACCCCGTCGAAGTCGACCCGGTATTGGGTGTCGGAACTGATCGACATCTTCTGGGTGAGCGTGACGCCGGCTGCGTTCGGGTCGACCAGGAACAGGTCGATGTCGCTGGGATCCGCACCGGTGCGTGCCAACACGACCAGGCGTTGGGCCGACGAGGCGAACAGCACGTGGTACTTGGTGCCCGAGATGGTGAAGCCGTCGCCGGACGCTGTGGCGTCGACCTGCACACCCTTGGGACCGAAGCTGTTGTTCGGCTCGAGCCACGCGGGGGTGAAAATGGCGTCGCCCGATGCCAACTGGGGCACCCACTGCGCGATCTGCTCGTCGGTCCCTCCGGCCAACAGCGCACCTGCGGAGATCACGCAGCTCACCAGGTGAGGCAGCGGAGCGAGCGACCGACCGAGCTCCTCGTAGATGATCACGCCCTCCTGCATGCTCATGCCGGACCCACCGTGCGCCTCGGGGATGGTCATGCCGAGGATGCCGAGCTCGGCGAGCTGGGACCACATGGCGGTCGGGTAGCCGACGACGTCGTCCTCCATGGCCCGGATGACATCGAGGTTGGCGTGCTGCTCGCACATGCCGCGCACCATGTCTCGCAACATGGTCTGCTCTTCGGTGAAATCGAGGTTCAGCATCAGGGTCTCGCTCTCTTCTTGCGTGTGAGTTGCGTGCGTGTGAGTTCAGGGGATCCAGGCGTCGCCGCGGCGAGTCCAGGGATTGTCGTCGGGCGATGTCGGCACGGCCACCCGGACTGAGCAGGTGCTGCACACGCGTGGCTCGGAGGATCGGGCACCGTCGGTGGCCACAGCGGTGAGCGTGACCTCGAGCGACACCCATCCGCAGCCGGTGTCGTCAGTGATCACTTCGGTCACCGTCGACGTGAACGTCATGGTGTCGCCGGGAAAAATGGAGTCGCGCATGCGGAACTTCATGCGGCCGAGGCGACCCGTCGGGCCGGTCCAGTCGGTCACGTACCGCTCGAACCACGCCGCCTGGTTGGGGGTGTTGAGGAAGATGTCGGCCACGCCGTTGCGTTCGGTGGCGAACTTGTAGTCGTGGTGCATGGGTCGCCAGTCGCGGCTGGCGATGGCGCCGAGCACGACAGTCGTCGGGGTGACCTCGACCGCCAGCGAAGGTGGGGTGTCGCCCACGGAGACCTGACCGAAGATGAGCTGGGGGTCGGTCATGCTGCACCTCGCACGTAGCCGAAGCCGGTGTAGGTCTCGACGCCGACGAGTTCGTCGCGCTGGTTGTGGAACTGCACGTCGATCACCCAGAAGCGACCGGTGCCGAGCTTCGTCGTCTTCGGTTCGGACACCGACTGCAACACCTGGCGGTTGCTGATTCGGTCACCGGGGCGAACCGGATCGCGGAACGTGATGGTGTTGTCGGTCATCACGGCTTCGGGCAGGCCGAAGATGGCCTTGAGGTCGAAGTGGACCTGCAGCGCCACTTGTTCACCTTCGGCACCCGGCTGCCAATAGTGCGGACGCATCCACAGCGAGATGGTCGTGGGCGGGGAGATGGGACCGCCAGTCAGCTCGTCGGACACTGCGTCGTCCCAGTACAACGGATTGCCGTTCTGGGTGGCCGCGCACGTGTTGTAGGTAGAGCCGCGCTCGACGTCGAAGTCGGCGCTCTGCTGATACATGGGGACGCCGAGCATGGCGGTCACGGCCTCAGGCAGCTCGTCTCCCATGCATCCCTCCTCGGTTTGTCGGCCAGAATCTGACGGGCCGTCAGATTCTAGGAGAATGCTCGGGCGCCGCCCCAAACGAGCGAGCAGACTTGCTCCATGAGCGACACCCCGATGAACGATCAACGAGCCATGGTCACCGACGTCTTCAACGGTGCTGCCGACACCTACGACGCTGTGGGGGTCGACTTCTTCCAGCCCATCGCCGATCGCTTGATCGTGTCGCTCGCACCTCGGCCCGGAGAACGAGCACTGGACATCGGCTGCGGACGTGGCGCGGCGCTGTTCCCACTGGCCCGAGCCGTCGGCGCGACTGGTCGAGTCGTCGGCATCGACCTGTCGCCGCGCATGATCGAGACCACCAAAGCTGTCGCCAGCTCGCTGGGGATCGATGTCGACCTACGTGTCGACGACGCCCAGGAGCCGACCGTCGAGCCCCAGTCGTTCGACCTGATCGCGGCGTCGCTGGTGCTGTTCTTCCTTCCCGACCCCGCTGCGGCGCTGGTGGCGTGGCGCGGACTCCTGGCCAGCGGCGGCCGCCTCGGCATCTCGACCTTCGGTGAGCTGAGCGCTGCGTGGAACGACGTCGACGCCGTGTTCGCCCCGTACCTGCCAATCGCCATGGCCGACCCGCGCACCCAAGCGGCCAACAGCCCGTTCGCGTCCGACGCCGGGGTGGAGGGGTTGTTCGCCCGCGCCGGGTTCACCGGAGTGCGTACCGAATCGATCACCGTGCCGGTGCGCTTCGACGACGTCGACCAGTGGCACCGCTGGACATGGTCGCAGGGTCAACGGCGCATGTGGGAGTTCGTCCCCGAGTCCGAGCGACCCGCTGTGTTGGCCTTGGCGGCTGAACGACTCGAAGCGACTCGCGACGCGAACCGCCGGATGGGCTTCGATCAGGGCGTCCGCTACACTTTCGGTACCGCCTGACCTGGACGGCTGGGCTCAGGCGACGGTGCCGGCTTCGAGCAGTTTGTCGACCTCGGCTTGGAGATAACCGGCCGCCAGCAGCAGCGAGGTCGTGTCGGTCGCGGCACCGTCTCGGATCTCGTACGGCCCATCGGGAGGAACGGTTCCGGCCCACACCGGAGCCGCTTGTCGGAACGGACCCTCGGTGGCGTGCACGGCGTCAGCGACGTTGCCCCGCGCCACGTACTGCACGTCGGTCACCGCTTCGGCCACCGTGTTGACTGGCGCCACGCACGTATCGGCCGGGCCGAGTAGAGCGACCCATTCGTCGCGGGACTTGGTCAGGAACGCTCGCGCCAACGCCGCGGCGATCGCCGGTTGGGCATCGTCGTCGAGTTGTGAGCCGGCGAACTGGTCGAGGTCGAGGAGGCCACACAGGTTGCGCCAGAACTGCGGTTCGATGGCACCCACGGAGATGAACTTTCCGTCGCCGCACTCGTAGACCTCGTAGCAGGCATAGCGGCCGGTGAGGATGTAGTGACCGGGGCCAGGTTCGACACCAGTGGCCAGGTACTCGTCGACGTAGAGCGACATGAGGGCGAACGCCCCATCGGCGATCGACACGTCGAGGTACTCCCCCACGCCGGTGCGCTCTCGGCGCAACAGGCCGGCCATGATCGCCATGGTCGCCTGCATTCCTCCGGCGGCGATGTCGGCGACCGTGGCACCCGGGAGGGCGGGTCGACCGTCGGCCCGTCGGCCGCTGCAGTCGAGGAAGCCACCGGTGGCCAGGTAGTTCACGTCATGGCCCGCCCAGGCGCTGCGGGGACCGCTCTGGCCGAACCCGCTGGTGGAGCAGTAGACGATTCGAGCGTTGCGCTCGGAGACCGCCTCGAAGCCGATGCCGAGGCGGTCGACCACGCCGGGCCGGAACGACTCGATGATCACGTCCGCACCTTCGGCCAACTTCAGGAACGCCTCACGACCGGCGTCGGCCTTGAGGTCGAGCAGCGCCCGCTGCATGCCCCGATTGCCGGAGTAGGCGTAGAACGGCGGCACGATCTGCACCGCACCGGCCCGCGGGACGGCACCCACCTTGATGACCTCGGCGCCGTAGTCGGCCAGCGCTCGCGACGCCCGAGCGGCCGGGCCGACCGACGCGAGATCGAGCACACGGATGCCATCGAGGGCTGGAACCTGGGACATGGCCTCACCCTCGCACACCGCCTCACGGTCCGTCAGGTCGAGAGATCTCGTTGTCACACCCCGGAAGTAGAGTCGTACACATGTTCGGGCTACACGACCTTCTCGACAACGAACGAGAGCAACGCCGCTTGGACGCCGTACGCGCACGAATCCTCGCCGACCTCGACAAACAGCAGGTCTGCGACCTCGAACACGGCATGCGCACCGGCGCCTGGTGGGCCCGCGAAACCCGACGACGCGCCGCCGATTGCCAACGAACCACCAAAATCTCGGTCCAGTTGGCCACCACATTCACCGTGCTCCTCGACGCCGTCGAGAACGGTCAGATCTCGTGGGATCACGCACGATTCATCTGCCTCGTGTCCAACGACCGGATCGTCCACTCACTCGCCGAGCTACAACCAGCACTCATCGAGCTCGCCCAACACCTGAACCTCCCCCACTGGGAACAAGAAGTCCGCGCAATCATCGACAACCTCGACCGAGACGGCGGCCACGACCCCGACGCCGACCGCCTTTGCCACGCCCACCTGATACCGACACTCGGAGGTGCCGCGCTGAATGGCTGGTTCACCGACGACCTCTCCATCCCCATGCAGGATGCGATCGAAGCGAAGACCGATCAGCTGTTTCACAAATTCAAGGTCAACCGCGAGGCCTGCCCCGAGCTGGAGATACCGACCAGAGCCGAGCTGCGGGCGATGGCCATCGCAGAGCTCGTCGCCCTCGGGGCAGGAACGAACTGGGCGAAGACGCGACCCAACCGACCCGAGTGCACCCTGATCCTCAACCCCGACACCAACCAGGTCACCGCGCTCGACGGAACGATCCTGAGCCCGACAGCAACCACACTCCTGCTGAACGACGCGATGTGGCGGTTCCTTCGCTTCAACGAGACGGGATCGATCCTCGACTACGGCCGCACCCAGCGACTCGCCCCCGACGACCTCAGATCCGCACTGGCAGTGCGCGACGGCGGATGCGTGTTCCCCGGATGCGACCACCCCGCCAACCACTGCGACGCCCACCACGTCATCCACTGGAACAACCAGGGCACCACCGACACCCACAACATGGCATTGCTGTGCAGATTCCATCACGGCGTCACCCACCGCAACGGATGGACCATGACCGCCACGGGAGACCAACGATTCCAATGGACCACCCCCAGCGGGCAGACCATCGCCAGTCAACGACACCACCGACGACAACCCCAGCCCCACCGGGCCTGACCAACGATCCGAGCCAACGCCAGCACGCGGCACCACCGCGCCCGTGCGGAGAGCTCGGAC
>JBBQLA010000104.1:0-7398 GCA_038327485.1 Acidimicrobiales bacterium | reverse complement strand
GAGGAGCGAAGCTCATGCCGTGCGCGCCGTTCATGCACGGCGCTGCTCACTGGATGGCCTTCATTGCCTTCACCGGCGGCAACACCATCGTCATTCCCGACATCGTCGACCGCTTCGATCCCGACGAGACGCTGCGCCAGGTCGAGCACCTCGGCGTGAACATCGTGTTGATCGTGGGCGATGCCTTCGGCAAACCGTTGGTCGAGGCGATCGAGGCAGGTGACTACGACTTGTCCTCACTGCTCGTAGTGGTATCGGGCGGCGCCGCGCTGTCCGCTGGGGTCAAGGACCGGCTGCTGGAAGCGGTGCCGACCATGATGATCATGGATGGCCTCGGCGCATCGGAGACCGGTGCGCAGGCATCGCAGCTCACGTCACCCGGACAGTCCGCCGTGACCGGTTCGTTCGCCCCCGCAGCAGGCATGGTGGTGCTCGACGAGGACATGTCAGTCGAGCTGGTCGCGGGCCACGACGGCGCCGGTTGGTTGGCCCAAGCCGGACGAGTGCCGCTCGGGTACCTGGGCGACGAAGACAAGTCGCGCCGCACATTCCCAGTGGTCGGTGGGGTCCGCTACGCCGTCCCCGGAGATCGCGCCCAGTTGGCCGCCGACGGGTCGCTCGTGTTGCTGGGCCGAGATTCGGTGACCATCAACACCGGCGGCGAGAAGGTGTTCGCCGAGGAGGTCGAAGCGGCGTTGGCCGGACACCACGCCGTCGCCGACGTGGTCGTGTGCGGGCGACCCAGCGATCGCTGGGGAAGCGAGGTCGTGGCCGTGGTGGCACTGCGGACCGACGCCGAGGTGAGCGACGACGACCTGGTGGCGCACGCCGCGCTGACGCTCGCCCGCTACAAGCTTCCCAAGGCCATCGTTCGGGTCAGCGCGGTGCAGCGCTCACCATCGGGCAAGGCCGACTACCGCTGGGCCAAAGCCCAAGCCGAACCCACCGCCTGACCCCGAACCACTCGTTCTGTCCAGCTGGACAGAACAGGGATTGGTTACAGCGGAAGGCCACCGGTAGCGGCCTTGGTGGTGCCGTGGTCCTTGTAGGCCGCGATCGTCCGCTGGGCGATGCGCATCTGGTGCACTTCGTCGGCGCCGTCGGCGAACCGCGCCCAACGGGCCTGCTTGGCCATGTCGGCGAGCGGGGTGTCGGTGGAGTAGCCCAGCGCGCCGTGCACCTGGATGGCCCGATCGATCACTCGACCCAACATGTTGGCCACGAAGTGCTTGGCCATCGAGACCTCGGAACTGAAGTCCAGCTTGTTGTCGATCTTGTAGGCGGCGTGCAGCACCATGAGTTTGGCCTGGTACAGCTCGACGGCCGAGTCGGCGATCATCCACTGGATGCCCTGCTTCTCGGCCAGCAGCGAGCCGTGGGCGTAGCGGTTGAGTGACCGGTCCACCATCATGTCGAGCGCCACCTCGGCCTGGCCGATCCAGCGCATGCAGTGCGCCAGACGGGCGGGGCCCAGTCGGGCCTGGCCCAACAGGTGCCCCTGTCCCCGTCCGCCGAGCATCTTGTCCTGATGGACCCGCAGGTCCTCGATGACGATCTCGCAGTGGTTGTGACCACCCGACATCGTCTCGATGTCTCGCACGTTGTTCCAGCCGTCTTGCGGCAGGTCGATGAGGAACGCGGAATTGGCGGCCTGGGGAAGGTCGGGGTCGTCCTCGGTGCGGGCGATGAGGATGGCGAACTTGGCACCCCGCGCCCCCGAGATGAACCACTTGTGGCCGTTGATGACCCACTCGTCTCCGTCGGGATAGGCCCGCGTCTGGATGAGGGTGGGGTCTGAGCCGGCGACCTCGGGCTCGGTCATGGCGAAGCACGAGCGGGCCCAGCCATCGCACAACGGCTTCAAGTAGTCCTGCTTCTGCTGATCGGTGGCCCAGTGCAACAGGGTGTGCATGTTGCCCTCGTCAGGGGCCTGGGCGTTGAGCGCGAAGGGGCCCATCCGGGTCTTGCCGGCCTCGGCCGATACCGCAGCCATGGCCACGTGACCGAGCCCCATGCCGCCCCACTCCTTGGGCATGTGCGGCAACCACAGGTCGGCTTCCTTGGCCTTGCCGCGCATCTCGACGATGGCCTTGATCCACGCGTCGCGGTCCCACTGCTCGGCGTCGGCCTGCGCCTCGATCGGACGTACCACCTCGGCGATGAACGTGGTGACCCGCTCGCGGATCTCGTCGATCTCGGGCGGGAAGGAGAAGTCGATGGCCATTCCCGAAGTCTGGCATCAGCGCCGTAACCTTGCGTCGTGTCATCGCCCTTCACCCCCATCGATCCCGATCATCTGCCGACCGGCGACGAGAAGGTGGCGGCGGTGCAGACCATGTTCGACACCATCGCTCCCCGCTACGACCTGGTGAATCGGGTGATGACGTTCCGGATGGACGTGGGCTGGCGCCGCCGCACCGTCTCCGCCCTCGGCCTGGTCCCCGGCTCGGTCATCGCCGATCTGGCCTGCGGCACGGGCGACCTGTCGATGGAACTGTCGTCACGGGAGTTCCGCGCCATCGGCTTCGACCTGTCCTATGGCATGTTGGCCGCAGCACCCCACCCGTTCCCACGGGCACAGGCCGATGCCCTCGCACTGCCCCTCGCCGCTGCGTCGATCGACGGCGTCACCTGCGGCTTCGCCCTCCGCAATCTGGCGGAACTCCCGGCGTTCTTCGCTGAGTTGGCCCGGGTGGTTCGTCCCGGCGGGCGGATCTCAGTGCTCGAGGTGGCCGAGCCGGAGAATCCGATCCTGCGCTTCGGCCATGGCATCTACTTCGGTCGGGTCGTGCCGATGGTCGGTGGACTGCTGTCCGACGCCAACGCCTATCGGTACCTGCCGAAGTCGGTGGCCTACCTGCCGTCCCCACCCGAGCTCATGGGCCAGCTCCGTTCCGCCGGCTTCGCCGACGCCCGACGACAGCTGCTGTCGGGGGGCATCTCCCAACTCATCTCGGCCACCCGGGATCACTGAGCACCGTGACCCCACCGATGCGCGCCACCTGCGTTCGGCTCGATGTGGCGGCGCCCGACCCGACGTGGGCCGACATGCGCTTCGACTCACCCCGCCGCTCGCTGGCCGGTTGGGGAGTGGCGCTGCGCATCGACCTGCCGGCACCCTGGCCCAATCATCTGCACCTCGTGAGCGATGCCCTGGCCGTCATCGACCTCGACGATCAAGTCGGCGCTGCTGCGGCGGGACCGGTGGCGTTCGCAGCGTTCCCGTTCGACCGCACCGCATCCGCCACGGTGATCATCCCGGCGGTCCTCGTCGCGACGACCCGGGACGGCGAACGCTGGATCACCCGGATCGACGATGCAGTACTGCCCGACACAACTCCGCGGCCCACGGTGTCGCCGATCCGGGTCACCACGATGCTCGACCAGTCCCCCGAGGCCTGGTGCGATTCGGTGGCCGCAGCCACCGAGCGAATCGTGGCCGGCGACGTGACCAAGGTGGTCCTCGCCCGTCGCCAGGTGCTCACTGCCGATCAGCCGATCGACATCCGCCAGATCGCCGCTCGCCTCGCCACCGCCCACCCCCACTCGCTGCGGTGGTCGATCGACGGCTTCTGCGGCGCCAGCCCCGAGCTGTTGGTGTCACGGTTCGACGACATCGTGCGCGCGCAGCCCATGGCCGGCACCACGCCGCGAACCGGCGAACCGGGCACCGACCAGCGCCGCGCCGCCGAGCTGCTGGCGTCGCACAAGAACCGCGACGAGCACCAGATCACGATCGACATGGTCCACGACGCGTTGCTCGACTGGTGCTCGTACCTCGACGTGGAACCGGAGCCGCAGGTGGTGGCCGCCGGAAGTGTGCAGCACCTCGCCACCATGGTCGAGGGTCGGCTCTCCCACCCGGCTCCATCGGTCCTCGAGCTGGTCGCAGCGTTGCACCCCACGCCCGCGGTTGGCGGGTGGCCCCGCGCCGCGGCGCTGGAGCTCATCGGTGAGCTGGAGCCATCGGAACGAGGGCGCTACGCCGGTCCGGTCGGCTGGGTCGATCGGCACGGCAACGGCGCGTTCGCGGTAGGTATTCGATCTGTTTCGGTCGACGCCGACACCGCAGAGTTGTGGGCCGGTGTCGGCGTGGTCGCCGACAGTGACCCGCTGACCGAACTGGAAGAGACCCGAGCCAAGTTCGCCGCCACGATCGGCCACGTCATCAGGTTGTGATGCTCACTCGCCCGGCGACGTGCGCCCGGCACCCGGCTCCGCCACTGCGTCGGCCACTGCGGCGTTGATGGCAGCGTGCACGGCGCGGTTCCGGTCCCGATCGCTGTCCACGACGATCACCCTGGCTCCACCTTCGGCGCGCCACGTCTCGATGGCGCTCGAGACGCCGTCGGCGCTGTCGATCCGTTCGGCCGGCACGCCGTGCGCCCGGGACACGGCGACCAGATCGAGACCATGCGGGGTGCCGAAGAGCTGTTCGAAACGCTCGGTGTCGAGCGCGTCGGCCTGGGGAAGGAACGAGAAGATGCCGCCCCCGTCGTTGTCGACCACCACGATCAGCAGATCGACTGGTCGGGCTGCCAATCCCAGCAGCCCGTTGACGTCGTGGAGGAAGGCCACGTCGCCGATCAACAGGGAGGTCGGCGCGCCGGCCAGCGCGACCCCGACTGCGGTGGACACCACCCCGTCGATGCCATTGGCGCCGCGATTGGCGAGCACTCTCACGCCGTCGGTCGCCGGGACGTACCACTCCAGATCACGGACCGGCATCGACGACGACACCACCAGCGACGAGCCCGGCGCCAGCTCGTCGATCACCAGCGCGGCGACCTTGACCTCGTTCCACCCTTGATCAGCGATGGTGACGTCGACTGCTGCCCGCGCCGCAGACTCGTGACGGGTCCACGCGTCGAGCCACTCTCCTCCTGTTGGTCGAGGACGATCGACCATGAGCTTGCTGATCGTCCGGCAGGACTCAGCGATGGGAGCGTGGAGCGATTGGGTCATCACGTGGTCCGGGTCGGGAACGATCCCGTGGCGGTCGAAGCCGAGGTGAATCGCACCTGAGCGCGCCAACCATTCATTTGTCACGCGAGATGACAACAGTCCACCGAAGTGCACCACACACTGAGGGAGGAGCTCTTCGGCGACCGAGGCCACCCGCAGCAGCGGATCGAACGAGGTGATGACGCAGCGACGATCGAGCCGCATGCCCGACAGGTGGTCGGCGAGCACCGGCCATCCCAACACGTCAGCCAGCTGGCACACTGCGGCTGAATCGTCGTCATCGACGACGGTCCGCACTCCGCACACGATCACGCCGCGCTGCGAGAAGGCCGGAAGGATCCGCGCCATGGTCTCGTCGGTGACTCCCCAGACGGGAGGAGCCGGGCGTGCCAGATCGTCGGTCCGCCGAGGCACTGCGCCGATCGCGCCGATGAGCGGTTCGCGGAACGCCAGGTTGAGGTGACACGGCCCCGGCACGATCCCCACCGTCGACGCCACACTGTCGGCGGCGAGTCGCCTCCACCATGATCGGCCTTGGTCGTCGGGCGGACCGGGCGCCGCGGCCCATCGCACGACCGGGCCGTACAGTCGCTCCTGGTCGATGGTCTGGGGTGCGCCGACGCCCTGCAACTCCGGTGGGCGATCAGCCGTCACGACCAGTAGCGGCACGCAGGCGTGGTGAGCTTCGACCACCGCCGGGTGCAGCTCGACCGCTGCGGTGCCGGAGGTGCAGATGACCGGCATGGGACGCCCGGTGGCCAGGCCGAATCCGAGGGCCATGAAACCGGCCGAACGTTCGTCGTGATGGACGTGCACTCGGACACCACCGTGAGCGGCGACGGCAACGGCCAGAGGCGTCGACCGTGAGCCGGGACAGACCCCGACGTCGGTCACGCCTTGGTGAAACCACTCGTCGACCAGCGTGGTGGCGAAGGTGACGGCGAGGTTCTCTGGCGGCGGTTCGCAGGGTTGCTCGGTCACGGTCACACGACCTTGACGACGAACTTCATTCCCGACTCGTAGTGCCCGGGTTGATGGCACCCGACGATCAGGTTGCCGGCGGTGCCGAACGTGTGCGTCAGCCGCTCGGTCCGGTCGCGACCCACCTCGACGGTCGATGCCGGGTCCATGTCGTGGGCACCGTTGGAGGTGTGCATGTCCTGCGTGCGCTGATCGCCGATCACCGCTTCGTGACCGACTGCGCCACCGTTGTGGAAGATGAAGGTGATCTCAGCGCCGACCGGCACGGTGAGTTCATCGATCGAGAACTTGTTGTCGGTCATCTCCACCTTCACGCTGTCACCGTTCTTGGCGGTGATGACGGTGGGCGCCCGGTCGTCCTGGCAGCCTGCCAGCGCCACTCCGCCCAGCGCCGTGAGTGCGAGCAACATCGCCGCTACCAGGGTCCCAGGACGACGGACGGTGCGACGCGACAACATCGAGTCAGCCTACGGTTCGGCCCCGTGAGTACGGAATCGGGACGATTGCCAGACAACGCGGAATCGGGACGATTGCGATTGGGGTTGGTGCACGGGTTCACCCAGACCTCGGCGTGTTGGGGCGAGTTCGGCGGCCTGCTGGCCCGATCCCACGAGGTGGTGCCCATCGATGCTCCCGGTCACGGCGCGGGTGCGCCCGTCGTGAGCGATCTGTGGGGGGCGGGTTCGCTCGTCGCAGCTCGGCTGGGCGGCGGCACGCTCGTCGGCTACTCGATGGGCGGGCGGATCGCCATGCACGCGGCGCTCGCCGGGCATCAGGTCGACCGGCTGATCCTCATCTCTGCAACGGCAGGAATCGACGACGACTCGGAGCGGTGGGCTCGACGACGCGCCGACGACGCGTTGGCCGACCACGTCGAGGCAGTCGGCGTGGAGGAGTTCGTGGCGGAGTGGCTGGCCGCCCCGATGTTCTCCCGCCTGCCCCCCGACCCCGGGTGCCTGGCCGCACGGCGGTCCAATACAGCGACGGGCCTGGCCATGAGCCTGCGCACCTGCGGGGTCGGGACTCAGGACCCGCTGTGGGATCGGCTCGGTGAACTCACGATGCCGGTGCTCGTCCTCGCCGGCGCCGACGACGAGAAGTTCACTGCGCTGGCGCACCGCCTGGCCAACGGGATCGATCACAGTGAACTCGTCGTCGTCCCTTCCGCCGGACACGCCTGCCACAGTGAACATCCGGCCGCCGTCGCCGAGATCGTGGTCGACTGGCTGTCGACCGACCCGTGACTACTTGGGGCAGTCGTTGCGGGGAGCGACTCCGGTGAGCAGCAACTTGAGCCACTCCAGCGGGGGCTGAGGATCGACGGCGGTCAGGTGGTTCCCGCCCTGCTGGGTGTTGAGGGTCACGGCGGATCCGCCGGCGCACAGACGGGCTCGAGCCGCCAATGACTCGGTGTACGGCACCGTCTGATCAGCGGTGCCGTGCTGGATGTAC